>JBJEVP010000077.1:0-3142 GCA_051884475.1 Candidatus Spyradosoma sp. | reverse complement strand
ATAACGGATAGCGGATGATTGAGTGTTCAAAGTTTTTGCCGAGGCAAAAACCTAATTATCCATTATCAGTTATCCGTCATCAGTTATCCATCGCCTTGTCCGTCGCCGCCGAGGCGAAAAAAAATTTCTTTGCGAAAAGGGCGGGAGAGGGGGAAAATCGCGTTCACGCTATGATTTGGATTTACCGCCTTCTTTTTCTTCCGCTGTTTCTGGTGACCTGCCCGTATTATTTCGGGCGCATGATCAAGCGCGGCGGATACGCCAAGGATTTTTCGCACCGCTTCGGCTGCGTTCCCGTGCTTCCTCCGCGCCGTCCGGGTGTGCACCGCCTCTGGATACAGGCGGTTTCGGTGGGCGAGACCGAGGCGGTCGCTCCGCTGCTGCGCGAACTGAAGAAGCGCGGCGACGTCGAAGTCGTCCTCACGACGACGACGAGCACCGCCTACAAGATCATCCGCGAGAAATACGCGGACCTCGTCGCCGCCTACGCGTGTTTCCCGATGGATTTTCTGCCGTTTTCGGCGAAGGCCTGGCGGCGCTTCGATCCGTCCGTCGCCGTGCTGATGGAAGGCGAGCTCTGGCCGGAGCATCTGGCGCAGGCGCGTCGTCGCGGCGTTCCCGTGTTCGTCGTGAACGCGCGGCTTTCGGACAAGTCGTTCCGCCGCTACCGCGCGTTCGGCGCCGTGGCCCGCGCCGTCCTTTCGCAGGTGAAGTTCATCTGCGCGGGAACGCGCAACGACTACGACCGCTTCCGCGCGCTCGGCGTTCCCGAGGAAAAGATTTCGCTCACGGGCAACATGAAGTTCGACGTCGCGGGCGGGGAGCATTTTTCCGACGCGGACGCCGCCGCGCTCCGGCGCGAGCTCGGTTTCCCCGCGGACGCGCCCGTGCTGCTCGGCAGTTCGACCTGGCCGGGCGAAGAGGCGATGATGCTCGAGACGTTCCTCGAGGCTCGGAAGAGCTTCCCCGATCTGCGCCTGCTGATCTGCCCGCGCCACGCCGAACGCCGCAACGAAATCGCGGAGGTTTTCGGAAAGACTTCGCTGAAATGGTTCCTGCGTTCCCGCACGAAGCCGGAGGACGTTCCCGCCGACGCCGACGTGTGCGTCGCGGACACGACGGGCGAGCTCCGCAGGCTCACGCGCCTCGCGCGGCTCGCCTTCGTGGGGAAGTCGCTCCCGCCGAACGCGGGCGGGCAGACTCCGATCGAATGCGCCGCCCTCGGCGTGCCCGTCGTCTACGGTCCCGCGATGACGAACTTCAAGGACGTGTGCCGGAGCCTCGAGGACTGCGGCGCCGCCGTGAGGGTGCGCGACGCGGCGGGCGCCCGGGCCAAGCTGCTCGAGCTTCTCGGAGACTCCGCCGCGCGGGAACGCATGAGCGAGGCGGCGCGCGTCTGGCATCGCGGAAATCAGGGCGCGACCGCCCGCGTCACGGCGTTTTTCGACAAGGTGTTCTCGGAGCGATGAAGCCGCTTTTCGCGAACGTTCCGGCGGCGGTCTTCCGCGTCGCGGCGCTCGGTTTCTGCGCGTTCGCCTGCGTCTTCGCGGCGTCGGCGTGCGGGCCGCGGGAACGCGCGACGGACGTCGCCGCGCGGGAAGGCGTGCTGCTCGTGAACAACGGCGGCGAGCCCTCCGCGCTCGATCCGCAGCTCGTGACGGGCGTGACGGAGCTTCGGCTCATGCTCGCGCTTTTCGAAGGCCTTGTGCGCTACGATCCGAAGACTCTCGAGCCGCGCCCCGCGATCGCCGAGCGATGGGAGGTCTCTCCCGACGGTCTGCGCTGGACGTTTCGCCTCGACGGGAACGCGAAGTTCTCCGACGGACGGAGAATCACTTCGGAGGATTTTCTTTTTTCCTACCGCCGTCTGCTTTCGCCGAAGCTGGCGTCGCCGTGCGCGTCGCTGTTTTTCGCGCCCGTGAAGAACGCGCTCGCGTTCGCCCGCGGAGAAATCACGGATTTTTCCCGGGTCGGGTTTTCCGCGCCCGACGCGGAGACGCTCGTCGTGGAGCTGGCGGCGCCGTGCCCGTATTTTCTCTCGCTCGCGTGCCATTCGAGCTGGAGCGTCGTTCCCGCGCACGCGATTCTGAAATTCGGAAAAATCGACGAGCGTTCGACGCTGTGGACTCGCCCGGAAAATTTCGTCGGAAGCGGACCGTTCCGCCTGAAGAGCTGGCGGGTCGCCTACCGCATCGAAGTCGAAAAGAATCCGCATTACCGCGACGCGGAGAACGTGCGGCTGAACGCGATCCGCTTCGACGCGCTCGGCGATCAGTTCGCGGAGGAGCGGGCGTTCCGCGACGGGCAGTATCACGTCACGAACACGGTGCCGCCGGCGCGCGTCGCCGTGCTGCGGGAACGCGGCGATCCCGCGCTGAGGCTCGACCCGTATCTGTCCGTTTCCTTCATCCGCGTGAACTGTTCCCGCCCGCCGCTGAACGACGTCCGCGTGCGCCGCGCGCTTTCGCTCGCGCTCGACCGCGACGCGCTCGCCGAACGCGTGACGCGCGCCGGGGAGACGCCCGCGTATTCGATCGTTCCCGCGGCCGCTCCTGCGGAGCCGACTCCGCCTCGGAGGCGCGAGGAGGAACTGCGCGAGGCGCGCCGCCTTCTCGCAGAGGCGGGTTTCCCCGACGGAAGGAATTTCCCCGAAATCTCCTATCTGTTCAACACGTCCGACGGAGCGCAGTTCTTCGCGCAGGCGATTCAGGAGATGTGGCGGAAAAATCTCGGCGTGAAGGTCGCGCTGAAGAATCAGGAATACAAGGTCTATCGCGTGAGCATGGAGCAGGGCGATTACGACCTCGCGCGCTCGGCGTGGAGCGGCGATTATCTCGACGCGACGACCTTCCTCGACCTTTTCGCGGGAACGTCGAACATGAACTGGACCGGCTGGAGCGACGCCGGGTACGACCGCGCGCTCGCCGCCGCCGCGCGGGAGCGCGACGCCGCGAAGCGCTCCGAAAAGCTGCGCGAAGCGGAAAAGATTCTCGTCGACGCCGTTCCCGTGATTCCCACGGTCTTCAACCGCAACAAATTTCTGATTTCGCCCGCCGTGAAGGGCTGGTGGCCGAACCTTCTCGACGTTCACCCCTACAACGCCGTGACGCTCGACGGAGCGGAATGACGGAGCGCGACGCCG
>JBJEVP010000076.1:1625-3152 GCA_051884475.1 Candidatus Spyradosoma sp. | reverse complement strand
TCCGCGGGAACGCTTTTCTTTAAGCCTTCTTTAAGCTTTAATCTTTAACCTTTAAGCTTTCCTCACTCCTTGCCGAACTCGGAGACGAGCGAGGAGATCGTCGCCTTCGCGTCGCCGTAGATCATGCGCGTGTTCGGGAGCGTGAAGAGCTCGTTCTCGATGCCCGAGAAGCCCTTGCCCTTGCCGCGCTTGAGAACGAAGACCGTGCGCGCTTCGTTCGCCTTGATGATCGGCATGCCGTAGATCGGCGAAGACTTGTCGGAGGAGGCCGCCGGGTTCACGACGTCGTTCGCGCCGATGACGATCGCGACGTCCTGCATCGGCATCATCGGGTTGATTTCGTCCATCGTCTTGAGCTGTTCGTAGGGCACGTCCGCTTCCGCGAGGAGCACGTTCATGTGGCCGGGCATGCGGCCCGCCACCGGGTGAATCGCGAAGGAGACTTCCGCGCCGTTGTCTTCGAGCTTCGCCGCGAGTTCCTTCACGACGTGCTGCGCCTGGGCGACCGCCATGCCGTAGCCGGGAATGAACACGACCGAGCGCGCCGCCTCGAGCACGAGGTACGCGTCCTCGACGGAGACCGCCTTCGGCTCGGCGCCCGTTCCCGCCTTCTTCGACGAGCCGGAATCCGCCGCGCCGAAGCCGCTGAACAGCAGGTTGCCGATCGAGCGGTTCATCGCCTTGCACATGATGACCGTGAGGATCACGCCCGACGCGCCGACCAGGCAGCCCGCGACCACGAGCACGTTGTTGTTGATGACGAAGCCCGCCATCGCCGCCGCCAAGCCGGACAAGCTGTTCAACAGCGAGATGACGACCGGCATGTCGCCGCCGCCGATCGGGAGCACGATCGTGATGCCCATCAGCAGCGAGACCGCGATGCCCGCGTAGAGCGCGACCGTCTGAACCGTCGCCGCGTCGCCCGCGGAGACGAGTCCCGGGAACAGATAGACGACCATCGCCGCGAGCGCGACGAGCACGATCAGCGCGTTGACGACCTGCTGCCCCGCGAAGAGCACCGGACGCCCGGAAATCTTTTCGGAGAGCTTGCCCCACGCGAGCAGCGAACCCGTGAACGTGATCGCGCCGATGAGGATCGTCAGATAAAGCGAAACTTCGCTGACGGGATTCGCCGCGACGTCGTGCACGGCGGGAGCGCCGTTTTCGAGCTTCGCGAATTCCGACCACGCGACGAGCAGCGACGCCAGACCGCCGAAGCCGTTGAACAGCGCGACGAGCTCGGGCATTCCGGTCATCTTGACCTTCTTCGCCCAGACCGCGCCGATGACCGCGCCGACGGCGATGCCGCCGAAGCACCACAGGTAGCCGTTCTGAATCCAGTCGGTCGTCCAGGACTTCATCACGTTCGCGTCGAGGAAGACGGCGACGACGGCGATGAGCATGCCGAGGGAGGAAATCGCGTTGCCGCTGCGCGCGGTTTCGGTCTTTCCGAGGCGCTTGATGCCGAAAATGAACAGCACGCACGCCACGATGTAAGCGAGGTTGATCACCGTCGCGGGAACGGCG
>JBJEVP010000076.1:0-1525 GCA_051884475.1 Candidatus Spyradosoma sp. | reverse complement strand
GCGGCCGCCTGGGCCAAAATCAGGGTATTCATCGGATTATTTTCCTTTCTTCTTGAACATGCCGAGCATGCGGTCCGTCACGAGATAGCCGCCGACCACGTTGATCGTGGCGAAGACGATCGCGAGGAACGCGAGAATCATGCCGAGCGTTCCCGTCGCCTGAATCGCGCAGACGGCGAGAGCGCCGACGATCGTGATGCCCGAGATGGCATTCGTGCCCGACATCAGCGGCGTGTGCAGCTGCGACGGCACTTTCGCGATGAGCTCGAACCCGAGGAAGGCGGCCATCACGAAAACGAAAAACAACATTATCATTTCCATGGTAACAAGTATTGACTGTTAGTTGTTAACTTTTAGGTGAAAAACTCTGAACGCTTAACCGTCGAAAGTTAAGAGTTTCGACTTATTTGAACCTTTCGTGGACGATCGCGCCGCCGTGCGTGAGCAGGCAGCCCTTCATGATCGGCTCTTCGAGGTCGATCTTCAGCGTCTTGTTTTCCGCGTCCCAGAAGTGCTGCAGGAACGCCGAAATGTTGCCGGAGAACATCTTCGAGGCGTCTGCGGGAACGCGGCGCTCGAGGTTGTCCCCGCCGATGATGAGCACGCCGTTTTCCGTCACGACGTCCTTCGTCGGGTCGGAACCTTCGACGTTCCCGCCCGTCGAGACCGCCATGTCCACGATGACGCTGCCCGGCTTCATGCCCGCGATCATGTCCTTCGTGAGCAGGCGCGGCGCCTTGCGGCCGAAGACCTTCGCCGTCGTGATGACGACGTCGCTCTGCGCGCAGACCTTCGCCTGGCCCTTCTTCTGAAGTTCGAGCTGCTCCGGCGTGAGCTCCTTCGCGTAGCCCTGCGCCGTCTGGCCCATTTCGCCGAGGTCGATCTTGACGAACTTCGCGCCGAGCGACTTCACCTGTTCCTCGACGACCGGTCGCGTGTCGAACGCCTCGACGCGCGCGCCGAGGCGCTTCGCCGTCGCGATCGCCTGCAGGCCCGCGACGCCGACGCCGATGATGAACACGCGCGCCGGGGAAATCGTTCCCGCGGGCGTCATCATCATCGGGAAAATCTTCGGGAGCTTCGTCGCCGCGAGCATCACGGCGTAGTAGCCCGCGAGCGAAGTCTGCGAGCTCTGCACGTCCATCTTCTGGGCGAGCGTCGTGCGCGGGATCATTTCGAGCGAGACGGCGTTGAGGTCGGCCGCCGCGAACTCGTTGAGCAGCTCCTTCTCGTTGAACGGATCGAGGAAGCTCAGGTGCAGCGCGCCGGGCTTCATGCCCTTCGCGTTCTCGGGCTTGAGCACGCGCACGACGATGTCCGCCTCGGCGAGCGCCTTCGCGGGATCGTCCGCGAGCGTCGCGCCCGCCTTGACGTAGGCTTCGTCAGCGAAGCCGGACTTCTTGCCGAGCCCTTTCTCGACAACGATTTCGAAACCGAGGCGCGTCAGAATCGAGACGTCCTGCGGAATGAGAGCCACGCGCGTTTCTTCTTCGCGCTTCTCACGGGAAACGAATACGGTTTTCAT
>JBJEVP010000075.1:9665-12441 GCA_051884475.1 Candidatus Spyradosoma sp. | reverse complement strand
AAAAAATGAAAGCGCGAAATCTACCCGCGTTCCCGCCCGAACGCAATTTTGAAAAAAAACGCGCGGTTCTTCGCGGGTCGCCTCGGAACGAGAAAGCGCCCGCGGAAAGAACTTCCGCGGGCGCTTCGGGAAATGGTTGCCCGACCAGGATTCGAACCTGGACTGAATGAGTCAGAGTCATTAGTGCTGACCGTTACACTATCGGGCAAATGAAAATGGAAAGAACTGGAGCCAGCAGTCAGACTCGAACTGACGACCTGCCGCTTACAAGGCGGCTGCACTACCGACTGTGCTATGCTGGCCGAGAGCCGGCTGACTCGCCGAAAAATTGAGTTGAGAATATTTCACCTCTTTGGTTTATTGTCAACCTATAATTTTCAAAAAAAATCAAGACATGGCAAAACACCTCCTGAAATCTTTCGCGCTCGCGTTTTTCTGCTGCCTTTTCTTCGTCGGCTGCCGTTCCTACAACGACAAGGCGTGGAAGACCGTGGATTTCGTCTCCGTTCCGGAACGGGCGACGCTGTTCATCAACGGCAAGAACTGCGGGCTCACGCCGCGCACCGAGCGCCTTTCCCGCTACGGGTCCTACGAGGTGCGCTTCTCCAAGCCCGGCTATTTCGACGAGGACTGCCGTCTCGAACCCTTCGAGGAAGAGGACGGTTCGTTCGACATTCTCGACCGCGTGGAGGTCGAGCTGCTGAAGATCTCTCCCGAGACGCTCGCCCTGCGGGAACGTCTCGAACGCGGCGAATCCGCCGGGGCGGCCGAGGCGCGCGCCGAGCTCGCGGCGGCGGAGGCCGAAAAGACGGAGGGCATGTCTCTCGCCGCCGTCGAATTTTCCAAGCGCGAAAAGCCGACGGACTTCACGGATTTCCGTCTGCAGGAAAAGGCGCTGAAACGTCTGCTCGGCCGCGGGGAAATCACCGAGGAAGAATACCGCTCGCTTCACGAGAAGCTCTACGACGCCTACAACGAAAACCGCCTGCTCAAGGCGCCGCGTCTCGGAACTTACGAGAAGACGAACTGAGAAGTCCGCCGTCGCGGGCGGGCGGCCGAGCCGCGGGACCGTCGTTCCCGTATCCGAGGGGGCGGGCAAACAGGATTTTCCGTAAATTTTGAGTTGAGAAAAACGAAAAAGAAATTATCGTAGGAATTCACAGAACCCAAATTTTATCTTACTTAAAATGAAATCGTTCCCCAGCCTCACACTTGCCGCGCTCTGCGCCGCCCTCGTCGGTTGCACCGCCACCACCCAGACCGTCAGCTTCGTCCCGGACAACGACGAGCAGAGCGGAGTCTCCGTCAGCCTCGACGGAAAGAACATCGGCACCGCTCCGGTTTCGATTGAGCTCGAACGCACGGCGACGCCGACCGTTCACACGGTCGTGTTCTCCAAGCCCGGTTACATTTCCGAAGAGTCGATGATCGAATCTTGGGAAGACGAAGACGGCCTTTGCACCTATCTCGCGGACTATCCCGTGCCGCAGCTTCCGCCCGACCCGAACGGCGTTCCCGCCGAACCGGCGCCCGCGGAGGTCGTCGCCGTCGCGGATGTGCCCGCCGAACCCGTCGCCGCTCCCGTAGAGGAGCCCGTTCCCGAGCCCATCGCGGAAGAACCCGCGGTCGCCGCTCTCGACGATGCGGCCCCGGCGGAAGTCGCCGCCGAGCCGGCGCCGACCGAAACCGTGGCGGTCGCTCCCGTCGCGGCGGAACCCGTTCCCGCGCCTGTTCCCGTTCCCGTAGTGGGCGAGGACGAAGAAGCGGAAGAACCGGAGGAAATCGTCGAGGAAGCGCCCGTCGCCGAACCGGAGCCCGAAGTCGTTCCCGAACCGGAGGTCTCCGGGGAAGAGCCCGCTCCCGAGCCGGAAGCCGAAGCGGAAGAGCCTGCGCCGGAAGCTGAAGCGGAAGAGCCCGCGCCGGAACCTGCGCCGGAAGAACCTGCTCCCGCGGAACCCGCTCCCGAGCCTGCGCCTGAGCCCGCTCCCGAACCGGCCGAACCCGTCGCGGAACCCGAACCGGCGCCCGCGCCTGCGGAACCCGCCGAACCTGTGCTCGATCCGACCCGCACGCTCAAGGACATTCAGAACGACATCAAGAATCTCATGTCGCAGCGTCAGAACGGACAGCTTTCCGAAAAGGCGTTCCAGAACGCCTGCGCGGAGCTCGAACGCGAAGTCCGCGCCCGCTACGGCAAGTGATTCTCTTTTCCGAAATCCGTTTCGGACAAAAAAAAGCTCTCCGGCGTTCCCGTCGGGGAGCTTTTTCTTTCGGGCGGATTCTTGTTTGCAAGTCCCGCGACGGCGGGCATACTTTATTCCGATTATGCACACCTGCGAGAAAATCTACACGGACATCCCGATCGGCCACGTTCAGCATCGCCATCCGGGGCACTGCTCGTTCTTGCACGGGCACAACTGGTCGCTGACGCTGACGTTCGCCTGCGAGGAGCTGGATCATCTCGGATTCGTCATCGATTTCGGAGGCATCAAGTTCATCAATCAGTGGATTTCCGAACATCTCGACCACGCGTTCATGTTCGCGAAGTCGGACGAGGAGGGGCTGAAGGCGCTCGCGGCGTTCCCGCATCTCTTCAAGCCCTACATTCTCGAAAACTGTTCCGCGGAAGGTCTCGCCACGCATCTTTTCGACGTGTTCGACGCGCTCGTGCGCAAGGAATCCGCCGGCCGCGCCTGGCTGAAATCCATCAAGGTCGGAGAAGACGGCAAAAATTTCGCCTACTTCGAGAAGTAAGCGGAACCGATGACAAGTTTCA
>JBJEVP010000075.1:0-9565 GCA_051884475.1 Candidatus Spyradosoma sp. | reverse complement strand
GACGGCAAAAATTTCGCCTACTTCGAGAAGTAAGCGGAACCGATGACAAGTTTCATGCATCAAGCGTCAGGCGAAAATGCAGGGAGAAAGTCTTACAAAAACTCGGAGCTTCGCGTTCGCCGTCAGAATCGTGAATTTATGCAAAATTTTGGCGACCGAGCGGAACGCGTCTGTTCTTTCGAAGCAGCTGCTCCGCGCGGGAACGTCCGTCGGCGCGAACGTCGCGGAGGCTCTGAGCTCATTTTCTTCAAAGGAGTATGCGGCGAAGTTTTCCATCGCCCGCAAAGAAATGGCGGAAACGCTTTATTGGCTCGATCTGCTGCGTGAGACGAAATATCTGACGGATGCGGAACATGCATCCATTCATGCGGACGGAATTTCGCTGATGAAAATGATTTCTGCGACGGTCATCACCATGCAGAAGCGTTTAGGAAGAATGGGAGAGAAGAATACATGAGGATCCTTTCGGAAAAATCGCCTGGGGCTCGAGGTTTGACGCTTGGCTCTGTTGACTTCGCCGTGTTCGAGAGCTTCGGGAGCTGGCAGGGCGAGGGCGCGCACGCCGGACGCGCGGCGTTCTTCGTGCGGCTTTTCGGATGCCCGATCCGCTGCGAATGGTGCGATTCCGCGGGAACGTGGGGAGGCGACGCCGACGGCGTTCCCGCGTCCGTCGAACGGATTTCCGCGGACGCGCTCGCGGAGCGGGCGTCGGCGGCGCGTCCGGACTTCGTCGTCGTGACGGGCGGCGAACCCGCGATCCGCGATCTTTCGCCGCTGTGCGACGCGCTTCACGCCCGCGGACTGCGCGTTCATCTGGAGACAAGCGGCGCGTTTCCGATTCGCGGGAACTTCGATTGGATCACGGTCAGCCCGAAGGCGAAGCGTCCGCCGCTCGCGGAAAACTGGGCGCGCGCCTCGGAACTGAAGCTCATCGTCTCGCGCCCGGAGGACATTCCGTTCTGGGCGGAAAGAATTTCGCGGGAACGCGTTCCCGCGGAGGCGCCGGTCTGGCTTCATCCCGAATGGTCGCGGCGCGGGGATTCCGCCGTGCTTTCGGCGATTTCCGAGTGGGTCGTTTCACACGGCTTCCCGTTTCGGGCCGGCTGGCAGCTTCACAAACTTTTCGGCGCGCGATGAATCCTCCGCTTCGTTTCCTGTTTCTTCCCGCGCTCTTCGTGTGCGCCGCGCTCGGAGCCGCCGCTCCGTCCGCCTCCGCGGAGAAATCCGCCGCCGCGGAGCTCGTCGCCGCGCGGGAACACGCCGCGCTCGTCGACGGGCTTCGCGACGTGGTCGCCCGCCGCGACGCGTTTTTCGCGGAATCGGGAACGCTCGCGGAAAACGAGCGTTCTCGCCGCGCCGCGGACGTCGCCGAGCGTTTCGATTCTCTCGTGAAGCGCTTTCCGGACTCCGTTCCCGCGCTCTGGCTCTTCGCGGAATTTCTCCGCGACGGCGGCGAGCTCTCCCGCGCGGAGAAGCTGCTGCTGAGGGCGGAGGAGCTCGAACCGGATTTCGTTCCCGCGCGTTTTCTGCTCGGAGAAATCTTCGCCGAACGCGGCGAGCCGGAGAAGGCGTTCCCGCGCTTCGAATTCGCCGTGCGCGCCGCGCCGGAGAATCTCGAATATCATCTGGCGTTCGGCGAATTTCTCACGGATTCGCGCGACGAGCTTCTCGCGGAGAAAATCTTTCCTTCCCGCCGGGAACTCGACGCCGCGGCGCAGGACGAGTTCCGCGCCGCCTGCGCCGTCGCGCCGCGGGATCTCGACGTGCGCGTGCGCTACGCGGAATCTTTCTACGACGCGGAAACGCCGGACTGGAACGCCGCGCTCGCGGCGTGGAACGCGGTCTCCGGGCTGCTCGACGGGAACGCGGACTCCGCCGCGCCTTTTCTTCCGACGGCGGTCGCGCTCCATCGCGCCCGCGCGTTCGCGGAGCTCGGACGCGTCGAAGAAGCGGAAAAAATCCTGAGCGCGGCGGAACGCGTTTCCGCGCTGGAGCGTTCCCGCGAAGCGGTTTCTGAAATCATCGAAAGGCAAAGGAAAACGAAATGAGTCCGGAATTTTTGGGAGATCTGCGCTGGGCGGCGCTGCAGTTCATCGCGCTCGTGCTCTGCGTTTCGCTGCACGAGTTCGGGCACGCGTGGGCGGCGGACAGGCGCGGCGATCCGCTCCCGCGCGCGGAAGGGCGCGTCACGCTGAATCCGCTCGCGCACATCGATCCGCTCGGCACGCTTGCGATTCCCGCGCTGATGATTTTTCTTCCCGTGTTCGTCGGCGGGCTGCCGTTCGCGCTCATCGGCTGGGGAAAGCCCGTGCGGATTTCCCTGCCGAATCCGAAGACGCGCCGCGCGGACGAGATTCTGATCACGCTCGCCGGACCGGGAATGAACCTGCTTCTCGCGCTCGCCTCCGCGCTCGCGCTCGGCGGTCTCGTCGCCGCGGCTCCGGCGGGAACGCCGGTCGCGGTCTGCGAATTTTTCCTCCTGCTCGTCGTGATGAACAGCGGGCTCGCCGTGTTCAACATGATTCCGATTCCGCCGCTGGACGGTTCGCATCTGCTGCGTCACGCGGTCGGCATGAGCGAGGAGACGTTCGCGAAGATTGCCCGCAACGCGTGGTGGATTTTTCTGCTCGCGATCAACCTGCCGCCGGAACGTCCGGTGTTTTCGATGATTTTCGGCCCGATCGTCCGCGCGGTGGCGACGGCGTTTCTGACGTTGAGCGATTTCATCGGCGGAGCCTCGTCGGCGCCGCTCTGATCCGGGCGGGCGCTTCGCTTCGGGGAGGTTTTCCTTCTTCGGAAAAAACTTTGCGTTCCCGCGGATAAAAGCCTATCGTTCCCGCTCCGCGCCGCAAAAGCGGACGCGCCGGTTTTTTCATTCGTTTCTTCAATTTCATTTTTTCCGTTTTCCATGCTGCAAGTATCCACCACCGAATCGGACTGCTTCGAAAAGCTGAAGGAATTCGCCAAGCCCGTCGCGCAGGCGAGCGAGGTCTCCTCGATCGTCGCCGACGTCATCGCGGACGTCGCCGCCCGCGGGGACGAGGCCGTGATCTACTACACGGCGAAGTTCGACCACGCGAAACTGCTCCAGAAGCAGCTGCGCGTTCCGCAGAAGACGATCGACGAGGCGTTCGACTCGCTCCCGCAGGACAAGCTCGACGCGATGAAGGCGGCGGCGGAATCCATACGCTCCTTTCACGCGCAGACGCTGCGGAAGAACTGGAAAAAGAAGAATCCGCAGGGCGCGACCGTCGGCGAAATGTTTTATCCGATCCGACGCGTCGGGCTCTACATTCCCGGCGGCCAGGTGCCGCTGAGCTCCACGGTGCTGATGACGGCGATTCCGGCGAAGCTCGCGGGCGTTCCCGAGCTCGTGATCTGCACGCCTCCGCACGGGACCGCCGGCATCGCGCCGGAGATTCTCGCGGCGGCGAAGCTCTGCGGGGTTTCCGAAATTTATTCCGTCGGCGGCGTTCAGGCGATCGCGGCGATGGCCTGCGGCACGCAGACGATCGCTCCCGTGGACAAGATCGCGGGCCCCGGAAACGCGTTCGTCATCGAGGCGAAACGCCAGCTCTTCGGCAAGGTCGGAATCGACCTGCTTCCCGGTCCGAGCGAAGTGATGGTCGTCGCGGATTCCTCCGCCAATCCGGAATGGGTCGCGGCGGACATCATCACGCAGGCTGAGCACGGGAGCGGCAAGGAAAAAGTCTATCTCGTCGCGCTCGACGGAAGAATCCTCAAATCCACTCAGATCGCGATCAACTCGCTGCTCCTGCGCTACCGCAAGGGCGAACGTCTCCGCGAAATCATGGAGTCGGGTTTCTGCACCGTGCTCGCGGATTCCGTTCCCGCCGCCGTCGAAGTCGCGAATTTCATCGCGCCCGAACACCTTGAGATTCAGACGCGCCGCAGGACGATGAAGACGCTTTCGCAGGAAATCACGACCGCCGGCGCGATGTTGCTCGGGCATTACACGCCCGCGGCGCTCGGCGATTTCGTCGCGGGACCGTCGCACACGCTTCCCACGTCCCGCACGGGACGCTTCTTCAGCGGGCTTCAGGTGTCCGACTTCATGCGCCGCACGAGTCTCGTGCAGTACGACGAGGAATCCCTGCGCAGGGCCGCTCCCGTCGTCGAGGCCTTCTCCAGGATGGAGCAGCTCGAAGTGCACGGGCATTCGGTCGCCGTCCGTTTCGAGGAGAGCGAGTGAGCCGCCGGGCTCCGCGTTTCGTCTTCAGCGGGCGGACAGAGCCTTGAGCAGAGCGGCTTCGGTGCGGGAACGGTCGAAGGCCCAGGCGGGCGTCCACAGGCGGAAGATTTTCCAGCCGAGGGATTCGAGCACGGAGTCACGCAGGTGGTCGCGGTCCCGCGCGGTGCGCTGGTCGCGGTAGGCGTTCCCGTCGCACTCGATTCCGAGCAGGAATTCGTCGGGGCGTTCCGGCGCGCTCACCGCCACGTCCACGCGCAGGTCGGAATTTCCGACGTCGCGTTTCACGGCGTAGCCGCGCGATTCGAGAAAAGCGGCGACGGAGTCCGCGACGCCGTCCGTTTCCGTCGCCTTCGCGGCGCGTCCGCCGACGGCGGGAAGCAGCCGCAGCCCTTTTTCCGCGTAGTCGAGGAAGTATTTCAGGTGCGCGGCGCCGACCGCCTGCGTGCGGGAGAGGTCGATCTGCGAGCCGTGCATCGACGAAAAGACGACGATCTGCTCCTTCGCCCGCGTCACGGCGACGTTCAGTCTGCGTTCGCCGCCCTGGCGGTTGAGCGGACCGAAGTTCATCGACGTCGTTCCCCGCGCGTCGCGCGCGTATCCGACGGAGAACAGAATCGCGTCGCGTTCGTCTCCCTGCACGTTTTCGAGGTTCTTGACGAAGAAGTTCTCCGCGTTCCCGTCGCCGAAATATTCGTCGAGTTCCGGGTGCTTCACGCGTTCCCGCTCGAGAATGTCCTCGATGAGGTCGCGCTGCGGCAGGCTGAACGTGACGACGCCCATGCTTTTTTTCCGCATCGCGGGGTCGGCGAGTCTGCGGAAGATGAAGGCGACGAGCGCCTCCGCCTCCCGCCGGTTGGTGCGCCTTCCCTGGCGGTCGTAGACGCCGTCGGGCACGAACTCGAAGCGCACGCCGAGTTCGGGGCTTTTGCGGGCCGCCGGGAACGTCGTCAGCCGGTCGTCGTAATAGCGGCGGTTGCTGAACGCGATGAGGGATTCGCAGCGGCTCCGGTAGTGCCAGGTCAGGTGCGCGGAAAAGATTCCGGCGGCGATGCACTCGTCGAGAATGCTTTCCGGCTCGTCTCCGGCGGCCGCGTTCTCCGGCTGTTCGTCCTCCGTTTCGTCGCCGTCGGATTCCTCCGTCTTTTTTCGGAAGAAGTCCGTCGGCGGCATCTGCTTGGGGTCTCCGACGACGATGAGCTGCTTCCCGCGCAGAATCGCGCCGACGGCGTCCCAGACGGGAATCTGCGAGGCTTCGTCGAACACGACGAGGTCGAACGCGGCGGAGGCGTCCGTCGTGAGATACTGCGCGACGGAGAGCGGGCTCATCAGGAAACAGGGCTTCAGCGCGGGAACGAGCGGACGAATCTGTTCGAGGAGCTGCCGGACGGGCTTGTGCCGCGCGCGTTTTTCGCATTCGCGGCGCAGCAGTCCGAGCGCGCTTCCGCAGTTCTTCGAGTCCGCCCGGGCTCGCGCGACGCGTTCCGCGAGTCTCGCGAAGACGAGTTCGCGAGACAGCGCGAGATAGCGCGCGTCCGCTTCGCGGAAACGCCGGATTTCCGCCTCGTGTTTTTCTCCGATGAAGCGGCGGAGTCTGGGCTCGGCGTCCAGGACGCCTTCGAGCATCGTTCTGCGGTATGCGGTTTCCGCGCGTTCCCGAAAGTCTTCCGCGGAGACGTCTCCGCGCTCGAGCGCGCGGATCAGCGTTCCCGCGCCCGCGCGTTCCGCCGCCTCGCGCCGTTCCAGATAGAGCAGGGCGCGCCGCAGTTCGTCGAGGTTTTCGGGAATGAGGCGCAGTTCCGCCGCGAGTCCGCGAGGCGTCGCGTTTTCGTCCGCGAGCGTCGGCGCGAAGTTCCGGGAAAAATCCGCGAGCATGGCGGAGAAGTCTTCGTGAGCGTCCGCGAGGGCCGCGGCGGTCTTTTCCGTTCCCGCGCGGGCGAGCCGTTCGAGAAGCCCGCCGTGTCCGGGCGTTCCTGCGTCTTCGATTTCGTCCGCGAGCTCGCGCATTTTTTTCGCGCGTCCGAGGGCGGACTCGATCCTCTCCCGCGACGGCGCTCCGTCGTTCCAGAGCCCGCCGAAAATCCGTTCCGCGCGCGCCCGCGCTTTCGCGCAGGCGTCGCGCGATTCCCGCCACAGGCGCATGGTTTCGAGCGCTCCCGCGAGTTCGTCGAGAGAAAGCGCGCCTCCGCCGCTTTTTTTCAGCCCGGAAAGTCCGCGCAGGAAGCCGCGCGCGGCGAACGGCCGGAGGAGCGCGAATTTTCCGCGTATCTCCTCGACGCGTCGTTCCGTCGTTCCGAAATCCAGGTCCGCGACCGCGTCGAGACGGAACGGCGAAAGTTTTTCCGCGAGGGCGTCTCGGCGGGAAATTTCGTCGAGCGTCGCGCGGACGAACTTTTCCGTCTGCGGGAACGCGTCCGAGAGAAAGCCCGCGGGAACGTGCTCCGGTTCGCGCAGGATTCGGGCGAGCGCCCAGAGCGCGTCGGACTTTTCGGGCGGAAGGTCGTCTCCGAGGCCGAGCGTCTTCGTGAACGCGTTCTGCGCGGCGTCGAGTTTTTCCGCGGCGTCCGCGAGCCGCGTCGCCTTTTCGCCGAGCGTCCGTTCGAAGCCCGGCGACCATTCGGCGGGAGCGAGCGCGCGGAAGGCTTTCCGCCCGCGCCCGCTCGTGCTCGCGAACGCCTCGGCGAGCGTTTTCGCGGTTTCGCGAAATTCGTTCAGGTCGGCCTCCGTGTGCGAGAGGCAGTCCGCGTCGAGTTTTTCCGCGGCGTCTGCTTCCGCGCCTTTTTCAAAAATCCGGGAAAAGCACGCGTGCGCGCTCAGCCCGTTCGGATACGGGCGGTGAAGCGCGGCGACGTAGGCGTTCAGCTCGGCGCGGGAACGTTCGAGCGCGTTCACGTTCGCCGCCCACGCGTCGGGTTCCTCGCGGTCGGCGACTTCGAGCGATTCCGCGAACTGCTTCAGCACGTCCGCCTTGCCCGCCTTGTCGGAGTGAAGTTCGAGACAGAACGGGCGAAGGCCGACGGCGTCCAGGCGGGAGCGCACGACGTCGAGCGCCGCCTTTTTCTCCGAAACGAAGAGCACGCGACGCCCCAGCGCGAGGTTGTGCGCGATGATGTTCGTGATCGTCTGCGATTTGCCCGTGCCCGGCGGTCCGTGCAGCACGAAGTTTTTTCCCGCTTCGGAGTAGAGCACGGCGGCGAGCTGCGAAGAATCCGCGTTCATCGGGCAGAAAAGTTTCGCGGGGTCGAGGCGGCGACCCACTTCTTCCGGCGGGAACGCGGCGACGCCGTCGTCGAACACGCCGTTCCCGCCGACGAGATGCCCGACTATCGGGTGCGCCGCGAACGCGTCCGCGTGTTTCCTCAGGTCGTTCCACATGAGGAATTTTCCGAAGGAGAAATGTCCGATCCGCGCTTCTTCGCGCACTTCCCATCCGCGCATGTTCAGCGTCGCCCGGCGGAAGATTCCGAGCACGCGGGCGACGTCCGTTCCCGAGCCGTCGCAGGGCAGCGGGTTCAGGCCGGGAATTTCGATTCCGTGTTCCCGCCGGAGAAGTTCGAGCAGTGCGGCGTTGACGCTCGTGTCCTCGTCGATTCGGGAGACGCGCGGATTTTCCGCAGGAGAGCGGCGGTGCAGGCGCACGGGCATGAGCAGAATCGGCGCGAGGAAGGAGCGTTCGTCCTCCGGCGCGGTCTTCCATTCGAGAAATCCGACGGCGAGGAACACCGTGTTCACGCCGCTTTCTTCGAGGTCGGTGCGGGAGCGGCGGTAGAGCTCGGTGAGCCGTTTCTTCAGCTCGTTTTCCGGAAGCAGGGAGCGCAGGCGCTTCTGTTCGAGCTCGGTCGCGAGCAGGTCGCGGATCTCCGTTTCGAGTTCCGTCGTGCGGTGCGATTCCAGCGCGCGCAGATCCTTTTCTCCGAGCAGCTTGGAGAGCGGCGCGATCGAGAGCGTCTCGTTCGCCGCCATCTTGTCCTCGAGCTTCGTGACGTCCGCGCACGTGAGCGGCACGGCGCAGCGGTCGTCGCGGGAATTGAGCAGGCGGTTGCGCAGCGAGAGGTCGAGAAGATTCTGCCGCCAGCGTTCGGCGCGTCCGGAGTCGCGCGGCGTTTCCGCGGCGAGCGATTCGAGGTCGATTTCCTCCCGTATCTTCCGCGCGGCTTCTTCGGTCGTCGCGGGCGGCTTCGGGGCCGTTTCCTCGAACTCGATTCCGCCGACGCTCCGCAGAAGCGGGAGCGGGAAGATGCCGCTGTGCCGCGCGCGGACGACGTCCACGGCGAACTCGAAGTCGTCACCGACGTTCAGATGGCGGGAACGCGCGTAGGTCTCCGCCTCCGAGAAGGATTCTCCGCTGCAGACCATCGTCGTCTCGAACACGAGAAATTCGTCCAGCTCCGTCAGTTTGCGGAGCGTCTGCAGGTCGTCCATCGGGACGTCGGGAAAATAGTTTTTCTTCAGATGGCAGCCGACGTAGGCGTGGCCCTTGTGAAAGATGATCGCCGGATGCAGCATGCACTGCTCCATCACGGACGCGAACAGCAGCGAGAGGTCGAGGCAGGTGCCGAGACGGTAGCGGCAGACCGTGTCCGCGAAGCGTATCCGTTGCCCCGGAGAACCGAAGGACGACGGAGGATTCGAGTAGCGTATGCCCAGCGAGGCGACGGCGCGGTAAATCGCGGCGCAGATTTCGTAGACGCGCTTCCTGTCCGCCTGATAGCCCTGAATCGCCGCGTCCCCGGTCGCGCGTTCCAGTTCGTCCGCGACGCGGCTCATCAGCCCGGTGACGACTTCGAGATTCGGCGTGACGAACGCGGCGAGCAGCTCCGGAATGGCGTCCTTGCCCAGCCATTGGTCCGGAGAATACGCCGCCGCGGGGAAGTTCTCGCGCAGGAGCGCGTTCCCGTTCCCGTCGCGGATTTCCACGCTCAGCGTTCCCGCCGCCGCGTCCGAGAGCGTCGCCAGAAACGCGTAGTTCAGGGAGATTTTCGGTTCCAGCACCGCGACGCTTTCGCCCGCGTCGATCGAGGCGACGGGAATCTCCGCCCGCGATATGAACTCCGGTTCGGCGGAAACGACGCAGACGAGGTCGCGCAGCGGCTTTTCCGAGGCGTTGGCGATTTCCAGTTTCCGCACGATAGGCTGATCGTTCTGCTGAAAGGCGAGATTGACCGCGGGGACGTAGTCGAAGTCGAGCGTCAGCGGCGAGTCATGCCCGGCGGCGGATAGAGGAAAGGTTTCGTTCATTGCGGACATGTTCGCCCCATTTTCGGGAAACGTCAAATTTCAATTTTTTCGGACTCGTGCCGCGACGCGCCCGGCCGCCCGCCAAATTTCAATTTGTCGCGGCACGCGAATTGCAGT
>JBJEVP010000074.1:0-3173 GCA_051884475.1 Candidatus Spyradosoma sp. | reverse complement strand
CTTCACCGACGGCGAGGCCTCGCGCCGCCTCCGCGCGGAACTTTCCCGCTGAACGATTTTTTCCCCTGCGCACACACTTTTTCCCCATGATGAACCGCCGCGATTTTCTGAAAACGTCCCTTCTCGGAGCGGGAGCGCTCCTTTTCGCCGACTCTCTCTTCGCCGCCGCCGCCGCGCCCGCGGAGCCGAAAGTGCGCCTCGGCATCGACGTGCTCGCGGCGGAGAATTTCGCGCGTCTGCGCGGCAGGCGCGTCGGGCTCGTCACGAATCAGGCGGGCGTGAACCGGCGGGGCGAGAGCACGATACGGATTCTGCACGCGCAGGCGCGCCGCGCAGGCGCGGAGCTCGTCGCGCTCTACGGTCCGGAGCACGGTATCTACGGCGACGTTCCCGCGGAAAAGATCGTCGCGGACCAGCGCGACGAGCGGCTCGGGACGGGGCTCCCCGTGTATTCGCTCTACGGCGGCACGCGGCGGCCGACGGCGGAGATGCTGCGCGGCGTCACGCAGATGGTCGTCGATCTGCAGGACGTCGGTTCGCGCAGCTACACGTTCGTGAGCTGCATGCGCCTCGTCATGGAGGCCTGTTTCGAGGCGGGGATTCCCGTGCTCGTGCTCGACCGCCCGAATCCGCTCGGCGGCGTCAAGTGCGACGGCCCGATGCTCGACGCGAAATGGCAGAGCTACGTCGGCATGTATCCCGTGCCGTACGTGCACGGGCTGACCGTCGGCGAGCTCGCGCGCGCGGCGCTCGGCGAGGGCTGGCTGAAGCTCTCCGCCGAAGCGCGTTCCCGCGCGAAGCTCGACGTGGTGAAGATGATCGGCTGGCGCCGCTCGATGCTGTGGCGCGACACCGGGCTCGCCTGGGTCCCGACGTCGCCCTACATCGCCAATCCCGACGCGGCGGAGGGCTACGCGATGACCGGGCTCGGCTGCTGCGCGGGAAAATTTTCGCACACGTTCACGGCCTCGCGCGATCCGCTGCGTCTCGTGCGCCCGTTCCGTTTCCTCGGCTATCCGGGGAAAAACGAAAAGGAGATGGCGGCGCTCGTGGACGGGTTCGGGATTTCCGGGCTGCGCGGCGTTCCCGCCGTGATGGGCAACGGAAGCGCGCGCGGCGCTCTGCTCTCGGTCACGAGCTGGAAGAAGCTGCGTCCGACGGAAATCAGCTTCCACATGATGCGCCAGTGCTGCGTCTGGGAAAAAAACAATCCCTTCGCCGCGCTTCGCGGGAACGCCCGGGATCTTTTCCTGAAGCATCTCGGCGACGAAAAGTTCTTCGACGCGCTCTGCCGCGAGGGCGCGAAGCTCGACGTCCGGGCGTGGTGCTCCCGCTGGGAGGCGCGCGCCGCGGAGTTCCGCCGCTCCGTCGCCGACTACCGTCTTTACTCGTGACCTTCCGGGCGCCTCCCGCGGCGGGCGGAGAAGGCGCGGGACGCCGCGTCGCGAGAAATTTGAGATTGCGGGCGGGGGCGCGTCCGCGTAGCATCTCCCGCCGTTGCCCGTTTTCCGCGGGAACGCTTATTTCCTGAAAAACTACAACCCAAAATCGTATGCTTACTTCCATGTTGGCACAGGCGGCGGCTGCCGCTTCAGAAAATCCAATGAGCATGCTCGACGCCGTCCTTTTCTGTCTGGCGGTCGTCGGCGTCATCGGCCTTGGCATCTACAAGGCCCGCCCGAAGAAAGTCGAGGGCGAAGCGAAGAAGGACACCAGCGCGGCGGATTACTTTCTCGCCGGGCGCGGCCTGTCCTGGTGGCTGGTCGGTTTCTCGCTGATCGCGGCGAACATTTCGACGGAGCAGTTCGTCGGCATGTCCGGGCAGGCGGCGGACTGGCTGGGGCTCGCGATCGCGGGCTATGAATGGCTCGCGGCGATCGTGCTGGTCATCGTCGCGTTCTTCTTCCTGCCGAAACTGCTGCGCTGCGGCGTGTACACGATTCCGGAATTTCTGGAAACGCGCTACAATCTCGGCTCGCGCACGATCATGGCGATCTCGACGCTGCTGATTCTCGTCGGCGTGCCGACGGCGGGCGTCATCTTCGCGGGCGCGAAGTGCATCGCGGTGTTCTTCTTCGGCGCGACGGGCGTCACGGGCGTCGATTTCAACACGGTCGCGGACGGCGCGCTCACGCTCGGCAGCCTCGTGGACGGGAACATTCTCGTCGGCTGCGTCATCATCGCGTTCTGCGCGGCGGTTTACGTCTTCGTGGGCGGGCTGAAGGCCTGCGCGTGGACGGACCTCATCTGGGGCTCGGCGCTGATTCTCGGCGGCGGCGTCATCGCGTATCTGGCGATCACGGCGCTCGGGAACGCGGATCCGAATCACCTGATCCAGTCCGCGGCGGCGAATTCCGGCGCGACGGTCGAGGGCCTGCAGAACGCGGGCGGGATCGAACGCTTCCTGCAGCTCAACGCGGGCGAAGCCGCTTCCGGCATGAACTCCATCGGCGGCAAGCTGCACATGATTCGTCCGGCGGACGACTCGTCGATCCCGTGGACGGCGCTGCTGCTCGGCCTGTGGATTCCGAATTTCTTCTACTGGGGGCTGAACCAGTACATCATGCAGCGCACGCTCGCGTCGAAGTCCGTCGCCGAAGGGCAGATGGGCATCGTGTTCGCGGCGTTCCTGAAGCTGCTGATTCCGTTCGTCGTCGTCATTCCCGGCATTCTCGCCTACAACCTTTACCGCGACGACCTCAAGTCCAGCGCGGACGAAAAGAACGCCGCGGCGATCCAGGTCGTGGAAAATTCCGCCGACGCGGACAAGACGGTTTATTTCGTGACCGGCGAATACATGTTGCAGAATTGCGTCGACGGTTCTGGAAGAGTCACAAAGAACGTGGAAAAGGCGATCAAAAACGGTCTTTTGCTCAATCTCCGCGACATTGAAAACGTCCTTAATCCCGGAAAAGCGTCGGCGCCGGAGGATGTGACGGTTCCCGCGGCGACGATCGCGCCGTGCGTCGAAAAGGCGGTGCTCGATCTCAATGCGGACGTGGCGGACAGCTCGACGACGCTCGCGCAGCGTATTCCGTTCGCGCAGAAAGTCGCCGATCTGAATCAGGTAATTGTCCGCGCCGCCTCGAAAGACAACTCCGGGCTGAAGGTGTCGCGCAAGCTCGTCGGCTTCGACTACGACGCGGCGTTCCCGACGCTGATGAAGAAGCTGA
>JBJEVP010000073.1:0-3191 GCA_051884475.1 Candidatus Spyradosoma sp. | reverse complement strand
CGATGACGCCGAAAAGCCCCTGTCCGAGCAGCCCGACGGTGATCGGCGCGGAAAGTCTCAGCGTGTATTTCAGTTCGCGGAACATCGGAAGAAAATCGACGGGGAACGTCGGAGGGCGCCGAGCCGAGAGGCCCGGCTCTCGCCGTCCGCTATTTTTCCAGCCCCCAGCGTTCCCGCAGCCAGCGCTCGACGGGAGCGAAGCAGAGGCGGTCCATCACGAGTCCGACGATGATGATCACGAGCATCACGCCGTAGACTTTTTCGACGTTCATTTCTTCGCGTCCGGCGTTGAGCATCCAGCCCAGTCCGATGCCGCTGAGAATGTAGACGTAGATTTCCGCGGACATGAGCGAGCGCCACGCGAACGCCCAGCCCTGCTTCATGCCGCTGAAGATCGACGGGAGCGCCGCGGGGAACATCACGCGGGCCCACAGGTGCAGATTCTTCGAGCCCATCGTCCGCGCCGCGCGGACGTAGAGCGGAGGCACGCTGCGTATGCCGTTTTCCGTCGCCAGCATCAGCGACCATACCGAGCCCATGACGACGACGGAGAGAATCGTGCGTTCGTCCTGGCCGAAGATGACGAGAGAAATCGGCACCCAGCACACGCTCGGCAGAGACTGGAATCCGAGCGCGAGCACGCCGAGCGTGTCGCGCATGAATCTGCTCTGCGCGAGCAGCAGTCCGAGCGGAACGGCGAGGACGAAGCCGATCGCGTAGCCGATCACGAGGCGGCGGAGCGTCACCCAGAGCGCGTTCGGAATCGAGCCGTCGAAGAGCCCGTTCCAGAGAAATTTCACGATTTCGGACGGCAGCGGGAAAATGCCCGTGCCCGAGTTCTCCTCGGCGCCCTCGAAGGAGACGAGCTCGGCGACGTCGATTTTTTCCGGAATCAGTCCCGCCGTGTATCCGTCCTCGATGTAGGATTTGAGCGAAGGGCTGTTGAGCTTGGAGACGAACTTGATGCGCGGGAACGCGTTGTTGACGATGCGCTGCGGGAACTCCGACTTCGTTTCGCGCGTGAGCGCGCGCTGCAGGAGCGTCTTCGCCTCTTCCGGATGCGCGTTGATCCACGCGGTCAGCTCCGCGTGCGCCTTGACGAAGGCTTCGAGCAGCGGCTTGCGCTTCGCGATGGTGTCCGTCGCCGAGGCGAGCACGGTCGTGACCGTCGCGAAATCCTCCTTCGCGATTTTTCCGCCGGCTTCGAGTTCGAGCCGGGAGACCCACGGCTCCACCGTCCACGCCGCTTCGAGCGTTCCTGCCTTGAAGAGCGCGAGCTGGTCGGGATTCTTCGTGGGCACGATCTGGACTTCTCCGCCGGAGGTCGTCACGGGAACGCCGTTTTTGATGAGCCACGCGCGGCACGCCACGTCCTGCGTGTTGCCGAGCTGGGGCGTCGCGATCGCCTTGCCGACGAAATCCCTGGGATTTTTCGCGACGACGTCCTGCCGCACGACGAGCGCCGCGCCGCCTTCCGCGCTCCCGCTGACGACGCGCACGCTCCCGCCGCGCTGAATGTAGGCCATGATCGCCGGCGAGGGGCCGACGTAGCTCATGTCGATCGTTCCGAGCGTCAGGCCTTCCATCGCGGCGGGGCCGGCGTTGTAGGGCTGCCAGACGAGCTTCGTTCCCGCGGGCAGGCGCGGAATGAACCACGGACGGCCTTCGAGCTCCATCTGCTGGGCGATGAGCGCCTGCGCGTGCGTGATGTTCGGAAAATAGCCGATGCGCAGTTCCGCGGAATCCGCCGACGCGCGGCGGCGCAGCTGGAACGACGCGATCCAGTCGCTGCGTCCGACGATTTCGAGCACGCCGAGCAGGACGACGAAGAACAGAACGTAGAAGAGTGTCTTTTTCATTTCTTTTTGAAAAAAAATCAGGGGTTCGTGGGCGTTCCCGCGCTCACTCGCTTTCCGCGACTTCGGCGCCGGCCTTGTTCAGACGCGCCTTCAGCGCGGCGGTGATGGGAATGGACGTCTTGGAGAGTTCGGGATCGTTGATGTCGCGCGGCCGCGGGAGCGACACGCGGAAGTCTTCGGCGATGCGCCCCGGATTGGGCGAGAGCAGAATGATCCGGTCGCCGAGGCACACGGCTTCGCGGATGTTGTGCGTGACGAATACGATGGTCTTCTGCCTCTGGACGAAGATGCGCTGCAGGTCTCCGTAGAGCTGTTCCCGCGTCATCGCGTCGAGCGCGGAGAACGGTTCGTCCATCAGCAGGATGCGCGGATTCGGCGCGAGCGAGCGGGCGAGGGCGACGCGCTGCTTCATGCCTCCGGAAAGCTCGTGAATGTTCGCGCGGTAAAATTTCTCCAGCCCGACGAGATTCAGGTAGAACATTGCGACTTCCTCCCTTTCACGATTCGTCAGATTCGGCTTGAGCCTCAGCCCGAACATCACGTTCTGCAGCACGTCCAGCCACGGGAACAGCGCCGAATCCTGAAACATCACCATGCGTTCCCGTCCGGGGCCGACGATGGGCTCGCCCTCCATCAGCACTTCGCCTTCTGTCGCCGTGTCCAGTCCCGCGATCAGGTTCAGGATCGTGGATTTGCCGCAGCCGCTCGGCCCGACGAGGCAGAGAAACTCGCCCTCCGCCACGTCCAGGGAGACGTCGTCGAGAGCGAGCACGGAACCCTGACGCGACTTGAACGTCTTGCTGACGTGGCGCAGGCTGATTTTCGCGGCGGAAACGTTCTCCGCCTTCACACTGTCGGGAGCATGAGTAAGCATAAGGGATCGATGGTTCGCGGGTTTGAACTCGCGCAGAGTTTGCCGAAAAAAATCGGCGAAAGCAATCCGAAGGACGGAGCGGGAAAGTGCGTTCCCGTTTTTTCTCCGCGCGCAAAAAAAAGCTCCGCCTGTGCCGTCTCCAGATAAATCTCTTGCACCATTTAAGGCAAGGTGGGCTTCTCGGTTCGGCGTTCCCGCCCTCCGCCCGAAGCGGTCCGGCGTTCCCGCGCGGTTCGTGAATCCCGTAATTTTCTCATAGGAAAAGAGCGTTTTAACGGAGGGTCGAACACTGCAGAGCGGCGGGAATACTGCGACGGCGTTTCCTTCCGCGCAAGAAAAAAAGCGTTCCCGCGAAAAAACCGCGGGAACGCCTTCTCTAAGCCCTAAGCTTTAAGCCTCAACCTTTAAGCTTTCTCGATGAGCGACTTGCCGGTCATTTCCGGAGGCGTGGGCAGGCC
>JBJEVP010000072.1:0-3201 GCA_051884475.1 Candidatus Spyradosoma sp. | reverse complement strand
AAAATCCGTTTTCATCCGTTCAATCCGTGTTCCAAAAACCAGAGTGAGAATCATCAGCTATCCGTTATCAGTCATCCGCTGACGAAGCGGCGGGAGTCATTTTCGTTGCCCTGCCTTTGCGGGAACGGTAGCCTTGGCGGAAAATCCTCACACGATGGCATCCGACAATTCAGACAAGGAAAAAAGCGTTTCCCAGATGGAATTTTCCAATCGGGAATACCTGGGCTTCGCGACCTACGCGCGCAGCAAAGGCGGACAGTGGCGTCTGCACTTCAACTGGCCGCGCATCGCCGTCGCGGTCGTCGCGCTCGGAATCGTCGGCTATCTTCTTCTCGGGCTGCTCTGCCACTACCTGATGCAGCAGGAATCGACCGCCGCCGAGTCCCTGCTCTACCCGATTTCCCGCGAAACGCGCATGGAGGTGCGCAAACGTCTCGGGGACAAGATCATCGCCGAGGCGAAATCGGAATTCGCCGAGGAACGCGACTTCGGCGCCTACTTCCAAAAAATCCGCGCCGGGCTGATGTATTCGCCGAACAATCCCGACGGCCGCATCGATTTCTCCTCGCTTCTCTTCTACCAGAAGCGCACGCGCGAAGCGTTCGAATTTCTGCGCGACGGGCTGCCCTACGCGCTCAATCACAAGACCTACATTCAGTTCTTCGTCCGGCAGAGTCTCGAACTCGCGCAGGACGACGTGCTCTCCGACGCCGCGGAGACGCTGCTTCCGCTGTTCCCGATCGCGGAAAAGGCCTCGCCCGAACCGAATTCGCTGAAGGACAACTATCTCATCTTCGCCATCGGCGCCGCTCAGGCGAACCTGCTCCGCGGGCGCTTCGAAAAAGCCGACGAAATTCTGAAAAAATACGAAGTGGGCAACTCGCTCTCCGGGCACGTGCTCTCCGCCCAGATCGCCTGGGAACAGGGCGAACGCGAAAATGCTCTCGCCGTCCTGCGCGCCGCGCTGCGGGTCGCTCCCGGGAACGAGCAGATTTCGATGCTCTACGCGCTCTACCTGAAGGAGTCGGGCGACCTTCCCTCCGCGCGCGACGTCCTCGCCCGCCTCGCGCTGCTCAAGAACGATCCCGCCATCCGCGTCAAGATTCTCACGCTCTTCCCGGGAGAAGAAAACCGGGCCTACCGCGAACGCCTCGAAAAGGACTTCTTCGACCGCTACTCCGAAGATTCCGCCGCGTTCCTCGTCTTCGCGCAATACGCGACCGACACCAAGAACTACGACCTCGTTCAGAAAATCTACGACCGCGCGCACGAGAACGCGCTGATCGACCTGCCGAAGTTCGAGCTGCTCCGCCTTGAAGCGCTCATCCTCAGCGGACATTCCGCCGACGCGCTCAAAGTCATCGACGAGCTCAACAACGGGAACTACGCGTGGGTCAGGAACTATCAGGGCGTCATCGACTGCCTCCGCGCGCTCGCGCACTATTCGAACAATCAGGCGAACCTCGGGCGCATCAACGTCGAACGCGTGCTCAAAGGGCAGTCCGTTCCCGCGGCGCGCCTCATCGTGCTCGCGCGCAGACTCGACGCCTTCGGATTCGAGGAGGAGGCGCGCAGCGTGTACGAAAGCGCCTACCTGCTCGAAAACGGCAATCAGACCGTCCTGCTCGAACTCGTCCGCTACGCGCTGCGGCACGAGGACGTCTCCGTGCTGCTGCGCTATCTGCCGCCGCTGCTGGAGACGCGCCGCCCGCCCCGCGCCGTGCTCGAAGAAGTGCAGAACTTCCTCGGGAGCGACCGCATGCTCTTCGTCGCCAAGCGCGACGCGCTCATCACCGACGTCACGCAGATGCTCGACGCGAACAAGAACGACCAGGTGCTGAACACGGACGACACCGCCCTCCAGTCCTGGTTCTGAGCGGGCGTCCCGTTTTTTTTTCCCTCCGAAAAAGACCGCCGCGATGAAACTGCGTCCACAGGAAATTCTCGCCGCGAGCGTCGCCGCCGCCGTACTCACGGTCGCGTTCGTGTTCGCGTTCAACGGAGCCGCGGCGCCGTCGTCCCCGTCGCCCGCGGGAACGTCCGCGACGACCCTTCTTCCCGCCGCCTCCGCGCCCGCCGTTCCCGCGGGAGAGGAGCCGCTTCCGGAAATCGCGCCGCTTCCTCCCGCTCCGCCGCCCGAGCCGGAGCCCGCGCGCCCCGCCGTTCCCGCGACGAAGGCGCCCGCGCCCGCCGCCGCGTCCGTGAAGCCGCCGCGGCCCGCCGTCAAGGCCTTTTCCTGCGCCGGGCAGATCTGCATCGACGCGGACACGGGCGAAGTCCTTTCCGCGCGGAACGAACACGTGCGCCATCCGCCCGCGAGCGTCACCAAGCTCATGACGATTTTTCTCGTGCTCGACGCCGTCGAGGCGGGCGAGCTGCGGCTCTCCTCGCCCGTCGTCGCCAGCCGCCGCGCGCAGGACATGGGCGGCACGCAGGTCAATCTCGCCGAAGGCGAAACCCACACCGTGGACGACCTGCTCTACGCGCTCATGCTCCAGTCGGCGAACGACGCCGCCGTCGCCCTCGCCGAAAAGGTTTCCGGCTCCGTCGAAAATTTCGTGGAACGGATGAACGCCAAGGCGCGGGAACTCGGCATGACGCGCACGGCCTTTTCCACGCCGCACGGACTGCCGATGTCGAAAAAAGAGAAAGCCGCCGGCAAAGTCCCGGACATGACCTGCGCGGCGGACCTCGCGACGCTCTCCCGCGCGCTGATCGCGCGGCATCCGCAGGTGTTCCGTTATTCCGCGAGGACGGGAAAAGTGTTCCGCGCGGACCGGCTCGGCGCCAAGCCGCTGCCGATGGGCAACCACAACACGCTGCTCAGGACTTTTCCCGGCTGCGACGGGCTCAAGACGGGCTGGACCAACGCGGGAGCCTCCATCGTCACGACGGCCTCGCGCGGGAACAGGCGCGTCATCGCCGTCGTGCTCGGCGGCATCGTTCCCGGCGCCGCGAAAGGTTCCGTGGACGCGAGAACGTCCCAGCGGGAACGCGACCAGCGAGCCGCGGAACTCATGTTCGACGGACTCCGACGCCTCGACGCGCTCAAATACGCGCCGACGCCGCGGACGCCGTGATTTTTTTTTCGAAAAAAAAAATCCCCGGAACGCGAAAGACGTCCGGGGAAAATTCTCGCCCGCCCGCTCAGTCGGCGAAGGCGGCGGCGAGGCGTTCGAGGGCGCGGCGGAGCGTCGCGCG
>JBJEVP010000071.1:0-12735 GCA_051884475.1 Candidatus Spyradosoma sp. | reverse complement strand
GCATCGCGGTCATTCTCGGCGCGCGCATGCGCAAAAACCTCTCGCGGGAACGCTCACGGAAGGAAGAGATGAGAGCTTAGAGATGAGGGCTTAGAGATCATTCTTTCGCGAAGAGAAAAATCATTTGCCTCCAGGCCCTCGCCCCGTCTCTTCTTTAAGCATTGCCCGTTAAGCTTTACGAAAATGTCCGAACGATTTCAGAAAAACGATTTCAGAAAGAGGCTCAGAGCCGCGCTGCCGCTGCTCGCGATTCCGGTCGCGGGCGAGGCGCTCTGCGTCGCGCTGTTCGTTTTCGTCTTTTCGACGAAGGCGCCGCAGGAGGAAAAAACGGACGCGCCCGCGGAGGACCTGAGCGCGCTTCTCGGCCTCTCGACGGCTCCGCGCTCCGAGGCGGACGCGGGAACGCGCCCGGACGCAAATTCTTTCGGCGAAGCCCTCGGAGGAGGATTCGCCTTTTCCGGCGCGAAGATCGTTCCCGCCGACTCGCGCGGGTCCGCCGAACACGCCTCCCCCGTCCGGCTCGAAAACGGAGACCTCTTCGACCGCTACGGCGGCGGACGCGAATACCTGCCCGAAAACGCGCCGGGGGACGACCGCGACCGTCGGCTTTGGATCGACGCGCGCGTTCCCGTGAACGTTTCCTCGCGGCTCAAGCTCTACGGCGTCTCCACGCTCACGCTCGGCGACGCGCGCGCCGCCGCGTCCGTCTCCGACTACGCCAAATATTACGGAATCGGCGGCGGACTCGGACTTTCCTTCCGGCTCTCGCCCTCCGTCGAACTGAATCTCGACCTGCGCCGCACGCGCTCGCTGGAACGTTCCGATTCCGTCCAGGACGCGGACACCGACTCCGCCGGCATCTCCCTCAAAATCGACCTCTGAGCCCGCTCCCGCCGAAACCGGATCAAGAAAGGACGCATAAAAAAGCGGCGGAAGGCGGAGAAAGCGCGACGCCGCGTTCCCGCGAACCTCGACAAAAAAACTCCCGCGGAAACGCGGGAGTTTTCGGACCAGGAAAAAAAAATGAAAACGACGAAACGAGACTCAGCCCTTGATTTCCTTGTGGAGCGTGCGGCGGCGGAGGCTCGGGTTGTACTTCATTTTTTCGACCTTGGCCTGCATCGTCTTTTTGTTGCGCGTCGTCATGTAACGGGAAGGATTCTTGCCTTCCTTGCGCGCTTCGGTGCATTCGATGATAACGGTTTCTCTCGGCATGATGTTTTACTTTCGTGAAAAATTAAAAAAACTGAAGCGTGAGAATGACGTTTTTCGGACGCCCGCGCAACTCAAAAAAAACGCGCTCCCGTTTTTCGCGGGAACGCGTTTTTTTTTGCGCGGCTCAGAGCGCCGGACGCACCTCGAGAATCTCGAAGCACTCGATGCGGTCGCCTTCCTTGTAGTCGTCGAAGCCCGTGACGCGGATGCCGCATTCGTAGCCGGACTTGACTTCCGTGACGTCGTCCTTGAAGCGCTTGAGCGTGTCGATCTTTCCGGTGTGGAGCACCTCGCCCCTGCGCACGACGCGCGCGTTGAAGTCGCGGCGGATGCTGCCGTCGAGCACCATCGAACCCGCGACGTTGTTGTTCTTTCCGAGCGAGAAGATCGCGCGGACTTCGGCCTCGCCGACCGCGTTTTCCTTGAATTCGGGATCGAGCAGCTCCGCCATCGCCTCCTTGACCATGTCGAGGAGCATGTAGATGATGTCGTGCGTGATGACCTTGACGCCGACGCGCTTGAGCATCGCGGGAACGGAATTCTCCTGCTTCACGTCGAAGGCGACGATGGTCGCGTTCGCGGCGGAGGCGGTGTTGACGTCGCCCGGCGTGATCGGGCCGACGGAACCGCCGACGATCTCGATCTTCACGCGCTTGGACTTGATGCCGAGCAGCGCGCCTTCGAGCGCCTCGAGCGTGCCGTCCACGTCCGCCTTGAGCACGCACTTGAACACCTTTTCGCCGGATTCCTTGAGCAGGGAGTTGAGCAGATCCATGTCGGACATGCCCTTCTGCGCGGCGGCCGCGGCGGCCTTCGCCTCTTCCTCCTCGGCCTCTTCCGCCTTGCGGAGCTTGTACTTGTTCTCCTCGGCGATCTTTTCGGCCTCGCGGGCGTTCTTGACGACGGAGAACACGGCTCCCGCGGAGGGAACGCCGGACCAGCCGAGCACGCGGCCCGGATTGCCCGGAGCGATCGACTTCAGCGGCTTGCCGTATTCGTCGAGAATCGCGCGGACGCGGCAGAAATGCTGAGCGCAGACGAACGCGTCGCCCGTCTTGAGCGTGCCGCGCTGCACGATGACGGTCGCGGTCGGACCGCGGCCCTGCTCCATCTGCGCCTCGACGACGACGCCCTCGGCGGGGCATTTCGGATTGGCCTTGAGCTCCATGACTTCCGCCTGAAGCAGAATCGCGTCGAGCAGGGAATCCATGTTCGTGCCCTTGAGCGCGGAAACGGCCTCGCACTGCACGGTGCCGCCCCAGTCTTCCGAGGTGATCCCGCGCTTCTGCATCTGCTGCTTCACGCGATCGACGTTCGCGCCCTTGGCGTCGCATTTGTTGATGGCGACGACGATCTGGACGTTGTTCTTCTGCGCGAACTTGAGCGCCTCGTCCGTCTGCGGCATGAAGCCGTCGTCGGCGGCGACGACGAGAACGGCGATGTCCGTGAGCGCGGCGCCGCGCTCGCGCATCTTGGAAAACGCGGCGTGGCCGGGAGTGTCCAGAAACGTGATGCGCTGGCCGTTGTGCACGACGGTGTAGGCGCCGACGTGCTGCGTGATGCCGCCGGCTTCGCCCGCCGTCACGTTGGACTTGCGGTAGTAGTCGAGAAGCGTCGTCTTGCCGTGGTCCACGTGCCCGAGCACGCAGACGACCGGGCAGCGCGGCTCCTTGTCCTTTTCGTCGTCCACCGGACGCTGAACGACGGGTTCGGGCTTGGGCGCCTGCTGGGCGCCGCCCTTTTCGCGGTGCTTGACTTCGAGATCGACGCCGTGATTGTCGGCGATCTTGACCGCGACTTCGTCTTTGACGTCCTGATTGAGCGAGGCGAAGATGCCCATGCTCATCAGTTCGGAAATGATGCGGAAGGGACGAATGTCGAGCGCGGTCGCGAGGTCGCGGACGACGACGGGAGCGCGCAGGGAAAGTTTCTTGCGGGGCTCGTCCGGCGCCTGAGCGGAATCGTCCGCGGAAGCGGCGGCCGCCGCGACGGAAGGAGGCACCGGAGCCGCGGGAGCGGTCTTGGCGACCGGCATCGGCGGAATCGCGGGCGTCTTCGGCATCGCGGGGACGGGCGGCGGAACCGCCGGAGCCTTGGGAGCGACGGCGACCGGCGGCACCGAAGGCGGCGCGACGGGAGCCTTAGGCGCGGGAACGGGCGGCGGAACGACGGGCGCGGCCGCGCGCGGAGGAGGAAGCGGAACCGAAGGAGCCGGGCGGGGGACGCCGAACGCGGGCACGGCGGGCGGAGGCGTCGGAGCCTTCGCCGCGGGAGGCGGAGGAACGGGGGCCGTCCGAACCGGCGCGGGAGGCGGCGGAGGAGGCGGAGGCACCGGAGCCGGGCGCGGAGGCGGAACCGGAATCGGACGCGGCACCGCGGGCGGGGGCACCGGAGCGGGCTTCGTCGCGGGAACTGCGCGCGGAACGCCGAACGCGGGAACGGGAGGCGGAGGCGTCGGAGCCTTCGCCGCGGGAGCGGCGGGCGCGGACGGCGCCTCCGGAACGGAAGCGGAATCCTCGGGAGCCGGAGACGGCTCGGGCGTCTCGGACTCGTCCTTCTTGGCGGCGCTTCTTTTCTTGTTTCCCGCCAGTTCGGGATGAGCTTCCAGATAAAGCTCGAAATTTTCGCGCACGTCGTCCTTGTAGAGATCGGAGATCGTCTTGGAGTGATGCGTTTTGTAATCCGTGATTTCGAATTCCGGATATTTCTCCGCAAGGAATCCGATCAGCACCTTGTTGGTGGTGCCGAGTTCCTTGCTCAGTGTGCTGACGCGGATGCTCATGTGGAAAAAAATCTGTTGGAGGAAAAGCCCGCCCGTCGCGTCTTCATTTCGCCGCCTTGACGGCGTCCACGATCATCTGGGCGTCTTCGGGCTCGAATCCGGCCTCCACGAGGTCGGTCGTGATGTGCGGATCGTCGAAGACCTGCAGGTCCGTGAATCCGAGATCGACGAGCGCCTTCGCGACGTCCTCGGGAATGCCCGGAATGTTCGCGAACACGGAAACGGCCTGTCCGATGCGGTGGTCGATGTGCGTCGGAGCCTCCTCCACCTTGCCGATGTCGAGGCGCCAGCCGAGCAGCTTGGACGTGAGCTTCGCGTTCTGTCCGTGGCGGCCGAGCGCGACGGACATGTCCGCCGAGGTGACCTCGAAATAAATGCGGTGCGCCTCCTCGTTCACGACGACGTTGCGCGGAACCGCCGGCTTGATCGCCTCGCGGAGCATCTCCTCCGGATCGTCCATGTAGCGGATGATGTCGATCTTCTCGTTGTTGAGCTCCTTGACGAGATTGCGCACGCGGGAACCCTTCGCGCCGACGCAGGCGCCGACGGGATCGATCTTCGGGTCGGCGGCGTCCACGGCGATCTTGGTGCGGTTGCCGGCGTCGCGGGCGATGCCCACGATCGTGACGGAGCCGTCGGAGATCTCCGTGACTTCGCGCTCGAGCATGCGGCGCACGAGAAGCGGATCCGCGCGGGAAAGAATGATTTCGGGGCCGCGCGGCGTCGTGTCGATCTTCTTGAGCAGGCAGGTGACGTGGTCTCCGACCTGGAAGTCCTCGTTGTAGCAGGTCTCCTTGCGCGGGAGCGTCGCTTCCGCCTTGCCGAGCTCGACGATGAGGTCGCCGCGTTCCCGCCGGCGGATCGTTCCCGTGACAAGCGTGCCGACCTGGTCTTTATACGTGCTGTAGAGGCGTTCCTTTTCGTCCTGCCGGATCCACTGAATGATCGTCTGCTGAACCGTCTGCGCGACGATGCGGCCGAGGTTCGCGAGCGTGATCTCCTTCTCGACGACGTCGCCGAGCTGAGGATCGCGCGCGTAGAGCGCCGCCTGCTTGACGTGGATTTCCGTCTTCGGGTCGGACACGGAATCGACGACCGTCAGCAGCAGGCGGGCCTTGATGTCGCCCGTGCGCGGATCGATGTCGATCTTGAGCTTCTGCCCGGCGTTCACACCCTTTTCCGACGCGTTCTTGATGGCTTCGGAGATGACGGGAATGAGGCGTTCCCTCGAAACGCCTTTTTCTTTTTCTAAATACTCGAATACGCTGATGATTTCGTTGTTCATTCTTCGGAATTGGGTGAATTGTGATTGGACGGATTTCTCGGAAAACCAAAAAAAGCGGGGAACAGTCCCCCGCTTTCCTCGGAAAGCCTTGAAATGTGGAATGAGGATTTTGCCCTCGCCGTCTCTTATTGTCAAGGAATTGAAATCCGGAAACGGCGTTCGGCCGTTCTCCGGAGCCCCCCCCCTCCGCGGGGAGAAAACGAGACTTTTCCCGAACGGAGCCGCGCGGGAACGCGGAGGCGACGGCGCGAATTTCAAATTGTCAGTCTCCCGAAAATCTGTTTCCTTTGCGGGCGTCGGAATTCTTCATTTTTTTCCAACCAGTCAATATCGATCTAATCATGGGCAAACAATACAACAAAGAAATCAAACGTCGCCGCCGCGCGGCCTACCAGAAGCGCTGCAAGGAACGCATCGCCGAAGCCGTCGCCGCCGCGAAGAAGCGCAAATGAGCCTTCTGAACGTTCCCGCGCCGGAGTATCATCCTCCCTCCAGGCGCGGGAACGTTCCTTTTTTTCCGAAACCCTCTTTCCGCAGAACAGCCATGTCCGCCGCCAGACAGTCCGCGAAAATCGCGGGAACGCTCGCCGCCATCGCCGCGGGAGCGCTCTGCCTCGCTTCGTGCCGAGTGCCGCCGAGTCCGCCTCCGACGGACGGAGGCTCGACGCTTCCCGTTTCCTACGCGGTCTTTTCCTGGAAGACGGAAAGCGACTTCAAGCGCATTTCCGAATACTTCACCGACGTCGAAAACACCGGCGCGAATCTCGTCGCGCGCACGGACCCCGCCGTGCGCGAGGGACTCTACTTCATCCTCGGCGTCGAGCCGTTCGGAAAAATTCCCGCGGGAAGCAGGGCGACGCTCCGCTATTTCCGTCCGGACCGGCACGGCGTGCAGACGAGCGAATTCGTGCTCCCGGAATTCTCCGACACGCCCGCGGGCGAAATCCGTCTCGGACTCACCGGCGAGGCCTGGCCCGAACCGCTGAAAAAAGAACGGCCCACCGCGTGGGAATTTTCCGTCCGCTCGCCGGAGGGCGAACTGCTCGTCCTGCGGCGCTCCTTCCTCTGGTCGGAGCAGTGAGTTCCCGCGCCCGAAGACATCCTTTCCGAAAACTCCCGAAGAAGCACAAATGACTCCCCGCGAACTCGGTTTCCGCATGCCCGCCGAATGGGAAAGACAGGCGGCGGTCTGGCTGACCTGGCCGACCAATCCCGCGCTCTGGCCCGGACATTTCGAACTCCTGCTCCCGCAGTACGCGGCGTTCGTCGCCGAAATCTCGCGCCGCGAGAACGTCCGTCTCAACTGCGCCGCGGGAACGCTCCGCGAACAGGCGGAAAAATGCCTGAACGAGGCGCGCGCGGACTTTTCCGCGATCGAATTCTTCGACCATCCCGCGAACGACGTGTGGTGCCGCGACCACGGACCGCTCTTCGTCAAAAACGACGCCACGGGCGAAGTCGCGCTCACGGACTGGATATTCAACGGCTGGGGAGGAAAATTCAAGGCGAACCTCGACAACGAGATTCCCGCGCGCATCGCGGAATCCACAGGAACGCGCCGCTTCGCGTTCCCGTTCGAGCTCGAGGGCGGAGCCGTCGAACTCAGCGGGGACGGGCTTCTGCTCACGACCGAGTGCGTGCAGAAGAATCCCAACCGCGCCGAAGGGCGCGACGACGCGGCGTTCGAGCGGGCGCTCAGGGACGGTCTCGGCGTGAATGAAATCCTCTGGATCTCCGAAGGCCTCGCGGATGACGACACCGACGGGCACATCGACAATCTCGCGCGCTTCGTCGCGCCGCGCGCCGTGATCGCCGTGACCGAAAGCGATCCCGCGCGCCCGAACTTCCGCCCGCTCGCGCGCAATCTCGAACAGCTCCGCGCGCTGCGCACGCCCGAAGGCGGACGTTTCGACGTGATCGAGCTTCCCCTGCCCGAACCGTTCTCGCTCGCCGGACGGAACCTGCCGCCGAGCTACGCGAATTTCCTGATTCTCAACGACGCCGTCATCGTTCCCGTCTACGGACAGAGCGGCGACGACCGCGCGCTCGGCATCGTCCGCGAAGCGTTCCCGGGCCGCGAAGTCGTGGGACTCGATTCCCGGATCATCCTCATCGAGGGAGGTTCCTTCCACTGCCTTTCGCAGCAGCAGCCTGCCTGACGCGCGGCGGCGGACTTTTCCCGCCGCCCGTCGCCTTTCACCGATTTCCGACGCCATGCCCGAACTTTTTCCCGTTTCTTCCCGACTCTTCGCCCGCGCGAGAAAAGTCATTCCCGGCGGAGTCAACTCCCCTGTGCGCGCGTTCCGCAACGTGGGCATGGAGCCGTTCTACACCCGGAGCGCGCAGGGATGCCGCCTGATCACGCCCGACGGAAACGAATTCGTCGACTACGTGCTGACCTGGGGCCCGGCGATCTTCGGCCACAACGACGCCGAAATCCGGGAGGCGGTGCACGCCGCCGTCGACCGAGGCCTGGGATTCGGCACGAACGCCCCCGAAGAGGTGCGCATGGCGGAACTGCTGACGCGGATTGTTCCCGCCGTCGAAAAAGTGCGCATGACGAATTCCGGCACGGAGGCGACGATGTCCGCGCTGCGCCTCGCGCGCGGCTTCACGGGAAGGGAAAAGATCGTGAAGTTCGCGGGCGGCTACCACGGGCACGTCGATTCGCTGCTCGTGAAGGCGGGCTCGGGCGCGATGACCTTCGGCAGTCCGGACAGCCTCGGCGTCACCGCGGGAACGGCGGCGGACACCTTCGTGCTTCCCTACAACGATTTCGCCGCGGCGGAAAGGCTCTTCGCCGAACACGGAAAAGAAATCGCCGCGATGATCGTCGAGCCCTTCCTCGGCAACGTCGGCTTCATCATGCCGGAACCGGGCTTCCTCGCGAAACTGCGCGCGCTCACGCGCGACGCGGGAGCGCTGCTGATTTTCGACGAAGTGATGACGGGCTTCCGCATCTCGCTCCAAGGCACGATGGGCGTGCACGACGTGCGCCCGGACCTCGTCTGTCTCGGAAAAATCATCGGGGGCGGCCTTCCCGTCGGCGCCTTCGGCGGACGCGCCGAAATCATGGACCTCGTCGCGCCGCTCGGCGGCGTGTATCAGGCGGGAACGTTCTGCGGTCATCCGGTCGCGCTCGCGGCGGGAATCGCCGCGCTCGAAAAACTTCTGCGGGAACGCGAAACCTACGCGAAGCTCTCCGCCTTCGGCGAAACGCTCGCGCGGGAGCTCACGCGCACGGCGCGGGAACGCGGCGTCGCGCTCCAGGTGCCGCACCGCGGCGGCATGTTCTCCCTTTTCTTCAACGAAAATCCCGTACGCGACTTCGAGCAGGCGACGCGCTCCGATCCCGAAAAGGCGAAGAAACTCTTCAGGCTCGCGCTCGAAGGCGGCGTCTTCCTGCCGCCCTCGCCCTACGAATCCTGCTTCATCTCGGCGGCGCACGACGAGGCCGCGCTGGAAAAGACCGTCCGCGTGCTCTGCGACGCGCTCGGAAAAATCGCCGCCTGAACGTTCCCGCGATGAGTTCCGTGATCTTCAGAACCGCCGCGCTGCTGGTGCTCTCCAACTGCTTCATGACCTACGCCTGGTACGGGCATCTGAAGGGGCTGAAGACCGCGCCGCTCATCGTCGCCGTGCTCGCGAGCTGGGGCGTCGCCTTCTTCGAATACATGATCATGGTGCCCGCGAACCGCATCGGCTACGCGGGAGGGCTCGAGCTCGGGCAGCTCAAGATCATGCAGGAAGTGATCACGCTCTGCGTGTTCGTGCCGTTCGCGCTGTTCTTCATGGGCGAAAAATGGCGCTGGGACTACCTTTGGGCGTTCCTCTGCCTCGTCGGAGCCGTCTATTTCGTCTTCCGCGAAAAGCTCTGAACGGACCTCAGACGGCGCCCTTCTCCTCGCGGCGCTTCAGGCTCCAGCGGAAGGCGACGACGGCCGTCGCGAGCGTGAGCAGCAGCGCGGGATTGTAGCTCACGAAATCCATCGTCGAGTGCGCGGCGAAAAACGCGATTCCGCACAGGAGCGCGACCGAAGGCGCGCGCCAGCGCCGGACGTTGCGCGCGGCGAAGGCGAAGAACCACAGCGTTCCCGCGAAGAATATCCCCGCGCCGAGCGCGCCCCACTCCGCGAGCATCTGCAGCGGGTCGCAGTGCGCGTATTCCGTCCACGACTTCAGACGGCCCTTCTTGTCGAGAAATTCCGGCATCTGCCGCTGAAACGTGTGCGCGAGCCAGCGATACGATCCCGCGCCCCAGCCGAAGACCTCGCGCGTCGCGTTGCGCGTGTACATGTTCAGCGTGAGCTCGCGCAGAGGCGCGCGGTCGTCGATCTCCTCCTTCTTCATCAGAGCGACTTTCGACTCGAGCTTGTTCCACGTCGCGTCCATGTCCGCCGTCGCGAACCACACGGCGGCGAGCCCGGCGATGAGCGCGGACACGAAGCCGAACGCGATCCAGGTCGTGCGCCGCATCAGCCCGGAGAAGGCGATGAGCGCGGGAACGACGAACAGCCACGCCGCCGCCTCCGCGATTCCGGCGAAACTCGCCGTGCACAGCGCCGCGATCCACAGGAAGAACGACAGCGCGGCGAGCAGCACGTGCGCGCCGCTCTTGCGGAACGTCTCCGCGTTGCGCCGCCACACCGTCAGCGCGAGCGACACCGAGAGCGAAAAGCTGAGCACGAAGAACTCCGCGGCGTGATTCTTGTAGGAAAAGACTCCGAAGAAGCTGGACACGCCCGTCCGATAGCCGAGGTATTCCGAGCTCACGTTGTTCGACCAGCGCAGCAGGCAGAACACGGCGAGCAGCACGGCGTCGAGCGTCAGCGCCCACATGAGCCAGGTGCGGATTCTGCGGGAACGCACGCCGCACCAGAGCGCGCACAGCACGAGCCAGGCGCTCCCGAAGACGCACATCTGCCGGAGCGCGTTCATGCCGAGCCGTCCGTCGAAGCCGAAAGGCGCGTCGACGCCGTTCGGCAGCCACGCGACGTGCTCCGGCACGTAGATGATTTTCCACCACGCGTTCTCGCCCTGAAGCAGGATTTCGCGGCTCGCGTTCACGTGCTGGCAGAGCATCAGCGCGAAAAGCGCGACGCCGAGCCAGAAGCCGGGAAAACGCGTCAGCCGGCGAAGATTCTCCCGCGCGGCCGACGTTCCCGGCGCTTCGCCCGGCACCGGCGCGAAAAGCGCGGCGAACGTCGTTCCCGCGAGAACGGCGCAGACGACCGCGGGAACGGCCGCCATGCCCGAAGCGTTCCAGAGCGTGGAAGCGACGGTCAGCGCGGCGAGCCCGCCGATCCAGCGTTCCCGCATCGGCGGCAGATTCGCCCGCCATTCGGCAAGACATCCGGGAGAAGGGAAACGCATCGCGAGAAACTGCCGAATTTTCTGACCGCCGGCCATCAAAGGACGAGAACTGAAATCAGACCAGCCCCGCCTGATAAATGTCGTGGATGCGGATCAGCCCCGCGACCTTGCCGCCGGGAGCGTCCAGCACGGGAAGCACCGAAATCTGCGAGGGACGGTCCTCCATCACGCGCGCGGCGTCGCCGAGAGACATCGACTCGAACGCGCACGCGGGCTTCGTCGTCATCAGCTCCTTCGCGGAAACCGCGCTCAGATTTTCGTATTTGTGCAGCGCGCGGCGCAGGTCGCCGTCGGTGATGATGCCCAGAAGCGTCCCGTCGTCCGTCGCGACGATCGCCGCCCCGTGCGGGAACGCCGTCATCGCCACGACCGTGTCGCGCAGCGACGCGTCCGCGGGAACGACCGCGATTTTCCCCGTCGGGTGCATCACGTCCTTCACGGTGAGCAGAAGATTGCGCCCGAGCTGTCCCGCGGGATGGAATTTCGCGAAGTCCTTCTCGCCGAAATGACGCTTGTGCATCAGCGCAGCCGCGAGCGCGTCGCCCATCGCGAGCTGAAGCGTCGTGCTCGTCGTCGGCACGATGCCGATCGGGTCGGCCTCCGTCTTCACGCCGATGTCGAGCACGACGTCGGCCTTTTCCGCGAGCGGAGAATTGCGGTTCGCGACGATCGCGATGATCTTCGCGCCCGTCTTGCGCAGAATCGGAAGCAGGCGAACGACCTCCGAGGTCGTGCCGCTCTTGGAGATGAGCACGACGGGATCGCCCGGGCGGCAGATGCCCAGATCGCCGTGCACCGCGTCCGCGCTGTGCAGGAAAATCGCCGGCGTTCCCGTGGAGCACAGCGTCGCGGCGATCTTCTGCCCGATGAGTCCGGACTTGCCCACGCCGGAGATCACGACCTTGCTCTCCGCGGAAAAAAGAATTTCCACGGCGCGCGCGAAGTTTTCGTCCAGCCCGTCGCGCATCACGCGCAGCGCGTCGGCTTCCGCGCCGAGCACGTGCTTGCCCGCTTCGATGATTTGTGCGTCAGTCATTTTTGAAGAATCGGAAATGAGGAATTAGAAATCAGGAACGAGGGAAAAAAATCCGGAGTCCGTCCGCCGAACGCGCTCATCTTCCCGCGGAAGCGAAAAGTTTCCGCGCGTTTTCGAGGTCTTCCGCCGTGTCGATGGAAACGGGATGGTAGTCCGTCTCGACGGTCTGGAAGCTCATGCCGCGGTCGATGAAGCGCAGCTGTTCGAGCGACTCGACGGTTTCGAGCACGGTCACGGGCATCGTCGGATGCGCTTCGAGCGTCGCGCGCGCGTAGCCGTAAACTCCGATGTGCGACCACCAGGTGTTTTTCCCGCTTCCGAGCCATTCCTCCGCGGGAACGCCGCGCAGATACGGCACCGGCGAACGCGAGAAATAAATCGCGCGGCCGTCGCTCCCGCGGACGACCTTGACCACGTTCGGGTTCAGCAGCTTCGCGGGATCGGTGATCTTCGCGACCGCCGTCACGAGCTCGCAGCGCGTCTCCGCCCAGCGTTCGACGAGCGCGTCGAGCATCGCCGTGTCCACGAACGGCTCGTCGCCCTGCACGTTGAGGAAAAATTCGCCCGGCAGCTGCGGCAGCACGGACGAAAGACGCTCCGTGCCCGAACGGCACTCCGGCGAAGTCATGATCACTTCCGCGCCGAACGCCGTCGCCGCCTCGCGCACCTGCTCCGTGTCGGCGAGAATCACGATGCGCCCCGCGTTCTTCATCTTGAGAACGCGTTCCCAGACGTGCCGCACGACGGGCTTGCCGCCGAGATCGAGAAGGACTTTCCCCGGGAGACGCGTCGAACCGAGACGCGCGGGAATCGCCACTGTTGCTTTTACGGAATTGTCGCTGCTCATAAGCCTGATGTTTTCTTTCGTCGCAGAGTTTAAGCCAATAGCGCTTCGGCTTCAATAGTGGATAATGGACAGCGGATAAAGAATGACCGCGCGCGGCGATGAACGAAATCTGTTTCCGTCCGGTCAATCCGTGTTTCTCTTTCTTCTTTCTCTTCTGTTCCTTTCCGGTTCAAACTTTTTTTAACTTTCTTTGACTT
>JBJEVP010000070.1:0-3249 GCA_051884475.1 Candidatus Spyradosoma sp. | reverse complement strand
ACGGCGGGCGCGTGACGGTCTCCGGCGACGCGAAGGTTTACGTGGACATTTCCGCGCTGACGCTCGCTCAGGCCGACGGCTCCGTCGTTTCGCTGAAGCTCGCCGTCGATTCGGCTCTCGCCTTCAACGACGCGGACGCGAACGTCGGCTGGTGGGACGATTCCGGCGAGTGGCGGGACACCGAATACGCGTTCGCCTACGACGCGGATTCGGGCTTCCTGACGATGACGATTCCCGAGCCCTCCGCGTTCGGACTGCTCGCGGGAACGCTCGCTCTCGCGCTCTGCGCTTCGCGTCGGCGCCGCCGTCGCTGAGCGACTTCCGAAAAAAAAACGTTTCCGTGCGCGGCCGGACTCGCCGCGCGCGGAAACGTTTCGTGCCGAAGGGGAATTCAGATTTTCCCGAAGACGGAGGCGGAGGGCTGGTCCTTGCCTTTCTTCCCGATGCGCTTGAGGAAGCGCCAGCCCGAGGGGGCGGCGGGTTCGAATCCGGCCGGAGTTTCGAGAATCAGGCGCGCGTCCTCGCGGGCGAGGGCGGCGAGCTTTTCCGTGAACGCGGCGGTCGCCGGTTCGTTCCACAGCGCCCAGGGCGGATCGCAGAAAATGAGGTCGGCGGCGGGAACGTCCGGCGGGAACGGGCGCGCGCCGAGCAGGTCGGTCGAGAGAAAGCGCACGGCGGGAACGCCCGCGCCGCCCGCGGCGAGGGATTTTTCGAGCGCCTTGAAATTCTTCTTCTGCGCGGCGGTCGCGGCGGGATTCTTGTCCGCGAGGACGGCGGAGACGGCTCCGCGCGAGAGCGCCTCCCACGAATAGGCGCCCGTTCCCGCGAAGCAGTCGAGCACGACCGCTCCGGGCACGCGCGCGCCGAGCGAGGAGAACACCGCCTCGCGCAGGTAGTCCGTCGCGGGGCGGATTTCTCCCCGCGTCGGGAGCGTCAGCGGGATTCCCCGCGCAGTGCCTCCTGTGATGCGCATTTTCGGAGGAGTCAGGCGTGAGGAGCGAGGCCGTCGAGGGCGGCGGCGAGCCATTCCGCGGCGTCGGGCGTTCCCGCGCGCGGGCGGAGCAGTGCGAGCAGGTCGTCGCGGTCGCGGCGCATCGTTTCGGCGATTTCGGGATCGTCGAAGCAGGCGGAAAGGCGCGCGGCGAGCTTTTCGGGCGTGGCGTCGTTCTGCAGAAATTCGGGATAGACGTCGCGGTCGAGCAGAATGTTCGCCATGCCGAGATATCTGATGCGGTCTCCGACCCACCAGCGGCCGAGCGCCCAGGTGATCGGGTTCGCCCGATAGAGAATCGCTCCGGGAATGCCCGCGAGCGAGCACGTGCGCGACATCGTTCCCGAGCTCATCAGCACGGCGCTCGCCGGCTGCTGCGTCTTCGCGACGGAATCCACGGAGACGAGCTCGATTCCGCGCGCCGCCTCCGGATTTTCCGCCGTCATTTTTCTCAGCAGGCCGAACACGGGTTCCCCCGGATGCAGGACGACGGCGCGCTTGTCCGGATGCGTTTCGCGGAAAATTTTCCAGGCGCCGAGCAGGATCGGGAAAATGCGGGCGACGGGCTTCGGGCGGCTTCCCGGAAGGAGAAGCACGGGAGCGTCCGCCTCATGGCGCACGGGGAGGACGTGGCTCGGCTCGGCGAAGGGATCGCCCACGAAATGCACGTCGAGCTTCGTGTCCGCGTAGCATTTCAGCTCGAAGGGGAAGAGCACGCCGAGCGAGTCGAGGACTTTTTCCATCTCGAAGCGGCGATGCGATTTCCAGGCCCAGATCTGCGGCGAGACGTAGTGAAAAAGCGCGATGTCTCCGCCGCCCTTGCGGGAAAGCCCCTCCTTCGTCAGCGCCTTCGCGAGGCGGAGATTCATGCCGGGAAAATCCGTGAAGCAGATCGCGCGGGGACGGTGAGTGCGCACCCAGTCGAGGATGCCCGCGAAGAGTTTTCTGTAGAACGCGAGGTTGGAGACGACTTCGACGAATCCGACGGCGGAAAACGTCGTCATGTCGAAAAGCAGCTGCGCGCCCGCCGCGCGCATGTCGTGCCCGCCGAAGGCCGCGATCTTCAGCGCGGGATTTTTCGCGAGCATCTTGGCGATGACGCCGGCGGAAAGCTCGTCGCCCGAATGTTCTCCGGCGATGAAGAGCAGGTCGGGGCGGGCGCCGTTTTCGGGCGGCGGAAACGCTTTCGGCAGTTCGGGCATGGAATTTTTCATCGCGGACAAGCGTAAGGCGGGAGCGCGTTCCCGTAAACGGTTTTTTGCGCGGCGTCGGAGGCTCGGACGGCGGGAACGCATTTCACCGCTTGACCGCCGTGCGGAATAGTTCATCATAGACGCTTCATTTTTTTTCAAACTCATCCATGAAGAAGTCCAACATCATTCTGTTCGTCCTCGCCGCGGTCTTCGCGGGAACGTCCGCGTTCCTCTATCTCGAAAACGGAGATCTGAAGGCGGAAAAGCCGACCGAGGCCCAGCTCCGCGAGGAGGCCGAGGCCGCCAAGTCCTCCAACCGCGAGCTTCGCGCCCGCGCCGAAACCGCTTCGGGCGAACTCGCCAAGGCCTCGGAAAAGAACAAGAGCCTCGAAAAGGAACTCGCCGAGCTCGGAGAAAGCTCCGTGGCGCAGCGCAAGGCGCTCGAAGACGCGGAAAAGAAGATCGCCGCGCAGAACAAGGCGCTCGAAGACAAGGACGCCGAAGTCAAGGCCGCCAAGGAGTCCGCCGAGAAGGACAAGGCGACCGTCGAAGAGCTTCAGAAGAAGCTCGACGAGGAACACCGCCGCGCCGAGGAGCTCAACGGCGAAGTGGTGAAGATGCGCAGCGCCGAAGACCGCAAGGAAATCGAAGCCGCTCTCGTGGAAAAGGACGCCGTTCTCGCCGATCTCTCCAAGGAGCGCGACGCGCTCGACGAGGAGCTCGCGGCTTGCCGGCTCGAAATCGCCGACCTGCAGCAGCGTCTCCGCGCCCAGCAGGAGACCGTGAAGGACAGCACCGCCGCCGCCGATTCCCGCGTCGATGAACTGAAGACCGAACTCGACGCCGCGAAGAAGAAGATCTCCGACCTGGAAAACACCATCCGCACGCTGCGCCGCCGCGCCGCGAATTACTGAGGCTGGACGACGTCTCCGCCGAAAAAAAAGCGTTCCCGCAGTTTCCGCGGGAACGCTTTTTTTTTTAGAATCTCGGGAGAAACGAAGCTTCGTCCGTCACTTCATCGCGAGCGCCATCTTGTTGGCGGTGATGACGCCGTAGTTGATCGTG
>JBJEVP010000069.1:0-3261 GCA_051884475.1 Candidatus Spyradosoma sp. | reverse complement strand
AAAATCTGCGCGTCCCAGCCGAGCGCGTTCCACCACGCGCCGACGGATTCGGAAAGAGTTGCGAAAAAGTTCTGCGATGCGTTCATTTTTTTATCGAGACAACAAAATACAGTTTGCATTCCGCGGGAACGCCCCGCAAGACTTTTCTCCGGCGCGTCCTTTAGGCTTTAAGCCGCGGGCGCGAAACCTTAAGATTCCCGCATTTTTCAGATTTATGGACGCTCCGAAAGAACGCATTCGACTGCAGAAATTTTTGTCACAAGCGGAAATCTGCTCCCGCCGCGCGGCGGAAAAGCTGATCGCCGACGGCGAAGTCACCGTGAACGGGCACGTCGCCGAGCTCGGACAGAGCGTCGTTCCCGACGAGGACGACGTGCGGCTGAACGGCAGGAAAATCACGCTCGAGGCGCGTTCCCGCATCGTGCTCATGATGAACAAGCCTCGCGGCTGCGTCTGCACGAATCTCGACCCGCACGAGGCGCGGACCGTCTTTTCGTACGTTCCGCCGGAATACGCCTCGCACAAGCTGTTCTGCGTCGGACGCCTCGACAAGGACAGCGAGGGGCTGCTGCTCATCACCAACGACGGCGACCTGGCGAACAGAATCATTCACCCTTCGAGCGACATTCTGAAACGCTACGAAGTCACGCTGAACCGCGACTTCGATCCCGCGCTCACGCCGCGCCTGCTCAAGGGCGTGAAGCTGAAGAACGAAAACGACGAGGACGAATTTCTGCAGTTCGCGAACGTCGTCCGCTTTCCCGATCCGCGCCGGCTCGAAATCCACCTGAAACAGGGCCGCAAGCGCGAAATCCGGCGGCTCTTCGAAGTGTTCGGCTTTTTCGTGAAGACGCTCGTGCGCTTCCAGATCGGCGGGCTGATTCTGAAAAAAATGCCCGCCGGGGACTGCCGCAAACTTTCGCAGAAGGAAATCGACTCCATTTTCGCCAAAGGCGGGAACGCCTCCGCGCGGCACAGCCGCCTCAAAAAGCCGAACCGCGCCGCCCTGCGCGGCGAACGCGCCGCGGAACGCAAGACCTCCACGCACAAGAAAATCTCGACGAGCGCCGCGCTGCGGGAACGCGAAGCGCGGAAGCTCCGCGAACGCGCCAAGGCGAAGACGCGGGAACGCGCGAAGCCCGATTTCGATGCGGAAGACGCGGACGCGCCCGATTTCTCCGCGAAGAAACCCTCCTTCGGAAAAAAACGCGCGGAAACGCCGCACGAAAACGTATGGCAGCGCGGAGTGCGCCCGCACCGCAGGAACGCGCGCACGCGCGACTACGCCTCACGCCGCAGAAAAAGCTGAGTCGCGGCGGAGACGCCCGGCTCGGCGCGGAGCGCAAAGAAGCTTCGCGAGCCCGACGGCGTTCGCGAAGCTCTTCGTCCGCGCGACGCCCTTGCCCGCGATGTCGTAGGCGGTGCCGTGATCGGGAGAAGTGCGCACGTGCGGCAGCCCGAGCGTGACGTTCACCGACTCGTCGAATTCGAGCGTCTTCAGCGGCGCGAGCGCCTGATCGTGATAAAGCGCGACGACGACGTCGAACTCGCCTCGCAGCTGCCGCGCGAAGACCGTGTCCGCGGGAACGCAGCGCGAAAGCCCCGGAAAACGCGCGCGGAGCTTTTCCAGAACCGGCTCGATGATCTCGATTTCCTCGCGTCCGAGAACGCCGCGTTCCCCCGCGTGCGGATTCAGCCCGCACACCCCTATGGAGAAGCGGCGTCCCGCCGCTTCATCGCCCCCCGCGTCCGCTCCGCGAAGCGGCGGGACGCCGCTTCTCCCGGGGGCCAGTCTTTCGGCGAGGAAGGCGGCGGCGGAAACGGCGCGGGAGAGCGTTTCTTCGGTGAGCGCGGCGGGAACGTCCCGCAGCGGGATATGCCAGGTGGCGAGCACGACGGCGAGCCGTCCGCCCGCGAACGCCATCACGGGAACGCCGCCCCAGCGCGCCGCGAAAAATTCCGTCTGCCCGGGAAATTCGTAGCCCACGCTTTTCAGCCCCGCCTTGTTCACGGGAGCGGTGACCACGCCCGCGAACTCGCCCGCGCGCGTTCCCGCCGCCGCGCGTTCCATCGCCGCGAGCGCGACGCGCTGCCCTTCCTCGCTCGGCGCTCCCGGCACAATCACGAAATCGTCGTTTCCGACGGGAACGCCCGCGCACGGGAGCGACGCGAGCCATTTCCGCGGCCCTACGGCGACGACGTTTTCCGCCTCGCCGGGATTTTCCGCGAGCCAGCGCGCGACGATTTCCGGACCGACGCCGGCGGGATCGCCGCAGGTCAAAGCCAATTTTCCCATTGCGTTTTTCTCCTCGAAAAAAAATTCGGCTCAGAGCTCGTAGCCCTCCGGCGCGATCAGCACGACGAACTCGCCCTTCAGGTTCTTCCCGACCAGCTTCGGGAGCACCTCCGAAATCGCGCCCGAGAGCACGGTCTCGTGCAGTTTCGTGAGCTCCCGCGCGAAGCACACCACGCGCCCGCCGCCGAGCACCTCCGCGATTTCCTCGGCGAACGCGCGGATGCGGTGGCAGGACTCGTACACGGCGAGCGTGATCTTCGACGCGCGGTTCTCCTCCAGAAAGCGCCGCCGCGCGGCGGACTTCGGCGCGAGAAATCCGTGATACGCGAACGCGTTCGTCGGCAGCCCGCTCACGGAAAGCGCCGCGACGAGCGCGCACGGCCCGGGAACGCACTCCACGTCGAGCCCGCGGCGGCGGCACTCGCGCACGACGCGGAATCCGGGATCGGAAAGCGTCGGCGTTCCCGCGTCGCACACGAGCGCGACGCACGCGCCCTCGGCGATTTTGGCGGCGATTCCCGCGGCGGAGGCCTGCTCGTTGTGCTCGTGGTGCGCGAGCAGCGGGCGGGAAATCCCGAACCTGCGGAGCATGTTGCCGGTCGTCCGCGTGTCCTCGCACGCGATGAAGTCGGCGGCGGCGAGCGTTTCCCGCGCGCGCGGCGAAAGGTCGGAAAGATTGCCGATGGGCGTCGCGACCACGCTCAGGCGCGCGCCGCGGGGCGAGGCGGTTTCGTTTTCCTGAAATTCTTCCTGGGATTCGTTTTCCATAAAATCAAAATATCGGGAACGGGAAGGAGATCTCATTGCGCGCCCGTCCGCAGAACGTCGATGACGACGAGCTCCGAGTCGCTGCCGATGCGGTACGGAATGTGCCAGAGCCCGAGCCCCGACGTGACGTAGCCGAGCGTTTCCGCCTCGCGCCACGCGCCGCTGACGTGCGGGTTGAAGAAGCCCACGAGCCACGT
>JBJEVP010000068.1:0-3300 GCA_051884475.1 Candidatus Spyradosoma sp. | reverse complement strand
TCACTTGACGAGCAGGACGAGCGTTCCCGCGAGGATGAGGCCCGTGCCCGCGAGCGTCTTCAGCGAAAGCGGCTCGCGGAGAAAGACCGCCGCGAGCACGAGCGTGAACACGAGGCTCAGCTTGTCCACGGGAACGACGCGCGAGGCGTCGCCGAGCTGCAGCGCGCGGAAATAAAAGATCCACGAAAGGCCCGTCGCCGCCGCCGAAAGAATCAGAAAAATCCACGTGCCGCGCGAAAGCGAACGGATCTCCGAAAGGTGCCCGCCCGCCGCGGCGATGCCGACGGCGATCAGCAGAATCACGAAGGTGCGGATCGCCGTCGCGAGGTCGGAATCGACGTCGCGGACGCCGAGTTTGGCGAAGATCGCGGTGAGCGCGGCGAAGAACGCGGAAAGCAGCGCGTAGTATTTCCACATGGTTTTCGGGTCGTGAAGTGCGCACGAGAATCCGCTTTTCGCCCGCGCGCGTCAACGCGGAAGGCGGCTTCCGGGGATTTCCTAACACAATCCTAACAAAAGACTAATGATGAACTAATGAAAATTTGAGCAAATCAGAACGCTGTAAATATAAACGCGTAACGATTCAAAAATATGGGCGACATCAGACACAGGACCTTGAACGAACGGCTCCGCACGACGGGCAGCAAAATCATCGGAGGGGCGGCGCTGGCGGCGTTTCTGCTCTTCGGCGAAACGGCGTGGGAGGGCACGTCTCCGATAGTCGAGGAGGCGCTGATGTTCTCCGCGTGCCTGTTCGCGGGCGTCGGAGCGCTCGGACGCGTGTGGGCGTCGCTCTATCTCGAAGGCAGAAAGAACGGCGAGCTCGTGCGCGAAGGTCCCTACGCGCTCTGCCGCAACCCGCTTTACTTCTTCAGCTTCATCGGCGCGGCGGGAACGTCGCTCGCGACGGAGACGTTCACCGTTCCCGCGATCGTTTGCGTGCTTTTCGCGCTGTATTATCCGACGATCGTTCTCGCGGAGCAACGGCGCCTCGAAGCGCTTTTCGGCGAGCCCTACCGCGCCTACAGACGCGACGTTCCCGCGGTGTTCCCGCGCATTTTCGCGAAGCGCGCGCCGCAGCCGGAACACTACGACGTGAATCCGCGCCGCTTCACGCGCCGCGTGATCGACGCGCTCTGGTTCATCTGGATCATCGGGCTCTTCGAGCTCTTCGCCGGGCTCCACGAAGCCGGCGTGCTCCCGACGCTTTTCAGACTGTATTGATTTTTTGGTGACAAGTGACAGGTGACAAGTGACCGGAGAATACCGGAAAGAAGTTCTCGAAAAAACCTTCCTTCGGTAAAACCTGCAATGTTCCGGTCACCTGTCACTTGTCACCTGTCATCTCCTTCGCTTATGAAAACTTTCCTTTCCCGCATCTTTTCCTCCTACTACGCGCGCCGCGTCGCGCCGTTCTTCTTCGTGTTCTGCGGAGCGGAGCTCGTCGAAGTGCTCGCGACCTTCGTCTGGGATTTCCCGCAGGTGGACACGTCCGCCGCGCCGCTCGCGCATTCGGCGTTCAGCGTGTGCGTGCAGACGCTGACGGCGTTCCTGTGGGGCGTCGTGCCGTTTCTGATCTACCTTTTCGCGCTCCCGCGGCGGCTGCACGGCACGCTCGGCGACCGCGTCGCCTCGGCGGTCATCTTCGCCGTGTTCGCGCTCGTGTGCGTGTTCACGGAAGTCTCCGAGCTGTTTTTCTGGGAAGAATTCCGCTCCCGCTTCAACTTCATCGCGGTGGATTATCTGATCTACACGACGGAGGTCGTCGGGAACATCCGGCAGAGCTACCCGCTCGCGCCGATCCTCGGCGGGGTCGCGCTGATCGCGGCGCTCGCGGTCGCGGCGGCGTGGCGGCGGCTCGTTCCCGCCGTTCCCGCGCCGGACTGGAAGACGCGCGGCGGCGTGCTCGCGGGAACGCTCGCGCTGTGCGCCGCGGCGTTTTTCTGCGTGGACATCTCCCAGGCGGAAGGCAGCGGCAACCGCTACAACGACGAGCTCGGCAAAAACGGATTCTACTCGTTCTTTTCCGCGTTTCTGAAAAACGAACTCGACTACGAGGCCTTTTACCCGACGCTCCCCGCCGAGGAGGCGACGCGGAAGATCCGCGCGGAATTCGCGTCCGCGGGAACGCCGTTCGTGAACGCCGACGGCGCGGACATCCGCCGCCGCGTGATCCCGCGCGGCCCCGAGAAGAAGCTCAACGTCATGATCGTCGTCATGGAAAGCATGGGCGCGGAGTTCATGAACGAAAACCGCGCGGACGGCGCCGACCTCACGCCGAACCTGACGCGCCTTTCGCGCGAAGGTCTGTATTTTTCGAACGCATACGCCACGGGAACGCGTTCCGTGCGCGGGCTCGAAGCGCTCAGCGCCGCCGTGCCGCCGCTTCCGGGCATGTCCGTCGTGCGCCGCGACGGGAACGAAGGCATCGAGACCGCGGGAAAAATCTTCGCGGACAAGGGCTACAAGACGCGCTGGATCTACGGCGGGCACGGCGTCTTCGACAACATGAACCACTATTTCGGGAGCAACGGATTCGAGGTCTGCGACCGCGCTTCGATGCGCGACGACGAAGTCACGTTCGCGACGATCTGGGGCGTCTGCGACGAAGACCTCTACCGCCGCGCCGTGCGCGAGGCGGACGCGTCGTTCGCGCGCGGCGAGCCGTTCTTCAATTTCGTGTTCACGACCTCGAATCACCGCCCGTTCGCCTATCCCGACGGCAGGATCGACATTCCGTCGAAGAGCGGGCGCGCCGGCGCCGTGAAGTACGCGGACTTCGCCGTCGGCGAGCTGCTGCGCCTCGCGCGGGAACGCCCGTGGTTCGACGACACGATCTTCGTCTTCGTCGCCGACCATTGTTCGAGCTGCGCCGGCCGCCGCGAGCTCAATCCCGACAAGCATCACATCCCGCTCATCTTCTACGCGCCGAAACACGTCGAGCCGCGCCGCGTCGATTTTCTCGTCAGCCAGATCGACGCGCTGCCGACGCTGCTCGGCCTGCTGAATTTCGACTACGAATGCTCGTTCTACGGCAAGGACGCGCTCGCGCCGGACTACCGTTCCCGCGCGTTCATCAGCAACTATCAGCACCTCGGTTTTCTCGACGGCGCGGGAACGCTCGTCGTGATGAAGCCCGTGCGGCAGATTCTGATCTATCGCGGCGATTCGGACGTTCCCGAGCATTACGAAAATTCCGCTCCCGCGCCGACCGACCTCGCGATCGCCTACTGGCTCCACGCCGAAAACTGGCGCGCCTTCCTCCGCCCGGAAAAGAAGTGACGGAAAAAGCGAAAAAAA
>JBJEVP010000067.1:0-3305 GCA_051884475.1 Candidatus Spyradosoma sp. | reverse complement strand
CGCGAGAATATCGCTTTAAGTTTCGGCGGGTTTGCGTTTTAATCGGCGGGCATGGCAAACATTCAATTCAACGGAGTCGGCATCCGCGCGGTCGCGGCGTGCGTTCCCGCGGACGTTTCGCGCAACGCGGACGCGCTGCGCGGGCTTCTGCCCGACGACGAAATTGAAAAGACGATTCACGCAATCGGCATCCGCGAAAAACGCCTCGCGCCGAAAAACGTCTGCGCCTCCGATCTCTGCGCCGCCGCCGCGGAAAAGCTCTTCGCCGACAATCCCGACGCGCCGCGCGACGAAATCGATTTCCTGCTCTTCATGAGCCAGACGGCGGATTTCCGCACGCCCGCGACCGCGCCGATTCTCCAGCATCGGCTCGGGCTTCCGCAGAGCTGCGCCGCGCTCGACCTTTCGCTCGCGTGTTCCGGCTACGTCTACGCGCTTTCGACCGCGTTCGCCTACGCCGCGCTTCCCGGCGTGCGCCGCGTGCTGCTGCTCGACGGCGAAACGTATTCCAAGTGCGTCAATCCGCGCGACCGCGTCAACGCGCCGCTTTACGGCGACGCGGGAACGGCGACGCTCGTCGAAAAATCGCCCGAATTCGGCGCCGCCCACTTCACGCTGAAGACCGACGGAAGCGGCGCGGACGTCGTGAAGATTCCCGCCGGAGGCTGCCGCGTTCCCGCGAGCGCGGAGACGCTGCGCGAGGAAACCGACGCGGAGGGCAACGTCCGCTCCGGGTGCGAAGTCCGCATGAACGGCATGGACGTATTCAATTTCGCGATACGCAGCGTTCCCGCCGTGACGAAGGAAACGGCGGCGCACGCGGGATTCGCGCCCGCGGACGCGGACTGCGTCGTCTTCCACCAGGCGAACAGAATGATGACGGACTTCCTCGCGGCGCGCATGAAGATCGCGCCCGAAAAAATCTTGTATTCGCTCGGCGAATACGGGAACACGAGCTCGGCGTCGATTCCGCTGACGCTCGCCGCGCGCGGGAACGCCCTCGCCGCGCGGGAACGCGCCCTGCTCTGCGGCTTCGGCGCCGGGCTTTCCTGGGCCGCCGCCGCGCTCTCGCTCGCGCCGACGAAATTTTCGGAACCCTTCGACTTCAACCCGGCATGAACATCACGGACTTCAGACTGCATCACATCGGCGTCGCCGTCGCGGACATCGCGCGCGCGGCGGACGAGCTTCGCGAAAACGGCTTTCTCTGCGGAGAAAAAATCTTCGATCCGCTGCAACGCGTGAACGTCCGCTTCGCCGAAAAACCCGACGAAATTCCGCTGGAGCTCGTCGAGCCCGCCGGCGAAGATTCTCCGGTCTCCGAGCTGCTGAAAAACAGCGGCGGCGAATCGGAAGCCTGCTTCGTCTGCTACGCCGTTCCCGACGTCGAAGCGGCGATCCGCGACCTGCGCGCGCAGTCCTGGCTGCTCGTCAAGGCGCCCGTGCCCGCCGTCGCCTGCGGGAACGCGAAAGTCGCGTTTCTCTTCTCGACGGACGCCGGGCTGATCGAGCTGCTGGAACAGAAAAACGCGTGAAACGCTTCGTCTTCAGAAACGCGACCGTCGAGCCGTTTTTCCCGCGCGGAGAAACGGAGTTCTCCGGCTACGGCGACGTTTCCCGCGCGCCCGCGGACGCGGAGATCTTCCGCTGGTTCTACGCGCTCCCGCCCGACGCGGAGCCGGGCGAAGCGCGCGCGCTCGTCGCGGATTTCCTGCAGCGGCTCCGTCTCGCGGCGGCGCGCGTTCCCGCGGAAAAGCCGTTCGAGCTCGTCCCGCTCGCCGCGCCGCGCCGCGCGCCGCTCGTGCTTTCCGACTCGCGTCTGCGCGACGCCGTCGCCTTCTACGCCGCCGAGCTGGAAAAATTTTCGCGCGAACGCGGGAACGCGCCCGTGCTCGCCGCGCCGGAATTCGGCGTCGACTGGCGCCTCTGGTTCCTGACGAAAACGCCGTTTTCTCCGGCGAAAAAACTCGCGGGAACGCCGCCGCCCGCGCCGCACGTTCCCGCGACGCGCAAAAAATGCCTCGTGCTCGACTGCGACGGCACGCTGTGGGGTGGCACGCTCGGCGAAGACGGTTTCGCGGGAATAAGGCTCGGAGGCGATTATCCCGGAAACGCCTTCGCGCATTTTCAGAAACGCCTCGTCGCGCTCGCCGAAAGCGGCGTCGTGCTCGCGGTGTCTTCAAAAAACAATTACGCCGACGTGCGCGAAGTCTTCGAGAGGCATCCGGGCATGATTCTGCGCCCCGAGCACGTTTCCGCCTGGCGCGTGAACTGGAACGACAAGGCGGAAAGCGTCCGCGAAATCGCCGCGGAGCTCAACGTCGGCGCGGACTCGCTCGTCTTCGTCGACGACGACGCGCGGGAACGCGCGCGCGTGCTTCAGGCGTTCGGCGGCGCCGTCGCCGCGCCCGCGTATCCGGCGCAGCCTTACGCGCTTCCGGAATTTTTCGAGACGCTCGCGGACGCGTTCTTCCGCGCGGAAACGCTGACGCGCGAAGACGCCGAAAAGACGCGCCAATATCGCGACGCCGCCGCGCGCGCGGAATTTTCGCGGACGTTCGCCTCGCTCGCGGACTACGTCGCCTCTCTCGGCATCCGCCTGCGCCTCGCGCCCGCCGACGATTTTTCGCTCCCGCGCCTCGCCCAGCTGACGCAGAAGACCAATCAGTTCAACCTCGCGACGCGCCGGCGCACGGAAGCGGAACTGCGCGGATTTCTCGCGCGCGGGAACGCCGTGTTCTCGCTCGCGGCGGCGGACAGGTTCGGCGACCTCGGCATCGTCGGCGAAGCGGAAATCTCCTTCGCGGACACGGGGAAATCCGCGCGCGTCGAAAATTTCATGATGAGCTGCCGTGCGCTCGGCCGCGGCGTCGAAACGGCGTTCGCCCGGGCGCTGCTGAATCTTCTGCGGGAACGCGGCGTCGAAGCGGTTTCCGCGGACTTCGCGCCGACCGCGAAGAACGCTCCCTGCGCGGAGTTCCTGCCTTCGCTCGGATTCGCGGCGACGGACGCCGCGGGAACGCGCTTCGCGCTCGACCTGCGCGCACGCGGCGTCTTCGAAATTTCCTCAGCCTACGAATTCGTATCCGATGAACAACGACATTGAACCGCGTCTCGAAAAAGTCTTTCGGGAAACGCTCGGGCTCGAGCGCGTTCCCGCGGAGCTTTCGCAGTCGAACTGCCCCGCCTGGGATTCCGTCGGGCACCTGAACCTGATTCTCGCGCTGGAGGCGGAGTTCGGCGTCTTTTTCGAGCCCGAGGAAATCGCCGCGCTCCGCACGCTCGCAGACGTCCGCGCCGCGCTC
>JBJEVP010000066.1:0-3312 GCA_051884475.1 Candidatus Spyradosoma sp. | reverse complement strand
GCGGCGGCGCTCAGTTGTGCGCGAGCTTGTTGCCGGCGCGTTCTTCGGGACGGAAGTCCGGACGGAGCGCGACGGAATCGTAGATTTCGTCGGACTTCGTCGGGTAGTCCAGCGTGCAGTGCAGGCCGCGCGATTCGTGGCGCTGCATCGCGCAGAGAATGACGATTTCGCCGATCTGCACGAGGTTGCGCAGTTCGAGCAGCTTCGCCTCGACCTTGAAATTCCAGTAGTATTCGTTGATTTCCGACTTGAGCATGCGCACGCGCGTGAGCGCGCGGTGGAGCCGCTTCGTCGTGCGCACGATGCCGACGTAGTCCCACATCGCGCGGCGGAGTTCGTCCCAGTTGTGCGAGAGCACGACGCGCTCGTCCGAGTCCTGCACGTTGCCGTCCTGCCACGCGGGAACGTCCGCCGCGGGAACGGGATTCTTCGCGAGGAAATCGGCGACGGCGGCCGCGCCGTTGTGCGCGAGCACGACGGCCTCGAGCAGCGAGTTGGACGCGAGGCGGTTCGCGCCGTGCAGTCCCGTGCACGCCGTTTCGCCGCAGGCGTAGAGCCCGCGCACGCTCGTCGCCGCGTTCATGTCCGTCTTCACGCCGCCGCAGAGATAGTGCGCCGCGGGAACGACGGGGATTTTTTCCTTCGCCATGTCGATGCCGTGCGCGAGGCAGGTGTTGTAGATGTGCGGAAAGCGTTCCCGCAGGTAGTCGGCGGGCTTGTGCGTGATGTCGAGCCAGACGTGCGGCGCGCCGGATTTCTTCATCTCGGCGTCGATGGCGCGGGCGACGATGTCGCGCGGCGCGAGGTCTCCGCGCGCGTCGTAGTCCTTCATGAACGCGCGGCCCTTGATGTCGCGCAGAATCGCGCCTTCGCCGCGGACGCTTTCGGAAATGAGCTCGCGGGAACCGTCCGGCGCGTACATCGCCGTCGGGTGGAACTGCACGAACTCCATGTTGCGCACGAACGCGCCCGCGCGGTAAGCCATCGCGATGCCGTCGCCCGTGGCGATGTCCGGATTCGTCGTGTACTGATAGACCTGGCCGATGCCGCCGCTGGCGAGCACGACCGCGCCCGCGCGGAACGTGAGCACTTCGCCCGACGCGACGTCGAGCACATAGGCGCCGAGCACGCGGTTCTCGGGATCGGCGGCGGCGATCTTCGAGCCCTTCAGGCGCGCCGTCGTGATGAGGTCGATCGCCATGTGATACTCGAAAAACGAAATGTTCGGATTCTTCGCGGCGACGGCGAGCAGCGCGTCCTCGATCGCCTTGCCCGTCAGGTCGTGCGCGTGCAGAATGCGGCGGTGCGAGTGCCCGCCCTCGCGGGTGAGGTCGTAGCCGCCGTCCTCGCCCTTGGAGAAATCGACGCCGATCGCGATGAGCTCGCGGATGCGCTCGGGCGCGGCTTCGACGATGGCGCGCGTGACGGCCTCGTCGCAGAGCCCGTCGCCGGCGACGAGCGTGTCGCGCACGTGGTTTTCGAAATCGTCCGCCTGGTCGAACACGCAGGCGATGCCGCCTTGGGCGTGATTGGTGTTCGATTCCGCCGAAGCCTTTTTCGTGACGATCGCCACGCGCAAGCCTTTGGCGGCGGTCTTGATCGCGAAACTCAGTCCCGCGATTCCGCTGCCGATGACGAGGAGGTCAAAATTCATGGATTGTCTGCCTTTCGTAGTGAACTCCGTTAAATCACTTTTCCGGCGATTTTTCAACGCGGGAACGACGAAAGGGGGCGACGCGGACCGCCGCCCCCTCGTCGGGAGAAACCGCTTCGCCTCAGCCGTTTTTGCGGCGGCGACGACGGGAAGCGGCGAACGCGAGCGCGGCCGTTCCCGCGAGCAGACCGAACGCCGAAGGCTCGGGAACGCCGATCAGCGAAAGCGAGCCCGAGGCGTCCGCGCCGAGCGTCCACGCGGAGCTGACGTCCGTATCGCCCTGAAAGATTCTGACGCTCCCGACGTCGGCGAGCGCGAAGCCCGAGAGCAGCGAGCCCAGTTCCGCGCCCTCGGTCAGCGCGGCGTTTTCCGCGAAGACGATTTCGAGCGCGGCGCCTTCGGAAAACGAAATTCCGGGAACCGTCGGCGCGCCTTCTTCGCTCAGCGCCGCGGGAACCGCCGCCGCGTCGGCGACTTCGATTTTCCCGAACCCGCCGTCTTCGCCCTGCACGAAACGCAGCGTCTCGACGCCGGAAATCGTCGATTTCAGCACCAGCGTTCCCGCGCGGATCTCCAGATTCTCCACCGAGGAAACCGCGTCCGCGATCGTGAATTCCGCGCTCTCGCCGGCGAGCTCGACGACGAGCGAATCCTTCCCCGCGCCGCCGACGATCGCGCCGACGATTTCGCCGCCCTGCACGACGATCGTGTCGCCGCCGTCCCCGAGCGCGATCGCCGTGCCCGAAGACGAGCGGATCGTGCCGCTGTTCGTGATCGTGTTCCGCTTGTCGCTGACGATCTTGATCGCCGCGCCCGTCGAGGAGCCCGTCGTCTCGATCGTTCCCGCGTTCTCGATCGTGAGCGCGGCGAAGGCGTTCCCTTCGTTCGAGTCGTCCGCGAGAATGCCGTAGGCCGCGCCGTAGGCGTTGCTCGCGGTGATTTTCCCGGTCGCGAGATTTTTCACGCTCCCGCCGCCGATCGCGAGCCCGTCCGCCGAGACCGGGGAATCTTTCGCGGAAATCGTTCCCGCGTTCACGAGCTCGACGCCGTAATCGACGTCCACGCCATCGCCGTCGAGCGAAGCGTTATCGCCGTTTCCGGAAATGACGCCGCCTTCCAGATTCGTCACTTTGACGACGAAATAGGCGTTCCCGTAAAAACTCGTTCCGCCGTCGGGCGAATCGGCGACGTCGCCGTCCCAGTTGACGCCGGAACCGCCCTTGCCGGCGATCGTTCCCGCGTTGGTGATTTCCGACGCGCGGTCGCCCGTCACGCCGTGCTTCGTGCCGATGATTTCGCCGCCCGCGAGATTTTCCAGCACGAGATTCGCGGAAGCGGTCGAACTCTCCTTCGCCTTGACCTTGATCGCGCTTTTGCCTTCTCCGGTCTCCTTGTCGTATCCCGTCGTTTCGATTTTTCCCGCGTTCGTGATGCGAACGGACGCGAGCCCGCTGATGACCTCGTCCGCGGCGGAAGAAAGCGTTCCCGTGTTTTCGATCACGCAGACCGCGGCCGTCGCGACGCCTTCGACGTCGAGGACTTTTCCTTTCGCGGAAGAGAGCGTTCCCGCGTTGACGAGACTGAAGAAAGTTTCGCCGCTCTTCGTCTGCGTTCCCGTGAAGTCGGAGAACTTGAACACGTCGGCGTCCCCGCTCGCG
>JBJEVP010000065.1:0-3317 GCA_051884475.1 Candidatus Spyradosoma sp. | reverse complement strand
AGATAATATATTATTTGTTATCTCCATATTTCACATTAAACAATAATATATTATCGTTAGCAAATTCAATTTCCATGGACGAGATCAGCCTTTCTGTGCCCACGAATTCCACGATTTTTTTGAGAACGCGCTTCCGCGAAAACGCGTTGAGGAAGGCGACGTTCCTGCCGCCTGATGAAGTTTTGCCGTTTTCTATGGTTTTCACGCATCATCCCTTTCGTTTCGTCGGAACAGTTTGAGTCTAAGGCGGCGCAGATTCGTCCGCGCTTTCTCCCGCAGCATCCAAAGACGCATTCCGAGATGCCTCTCGGGAAAAGGTTGAGAAAACCTGGACGCTACGCTGTAAAGATCGTACCCGCGCGCCATAGGCGTGGAAAACTTCCCGGAAACGTCGATGCACTTCAAAATCCCTGTCTTCTCCTCAACGATGAAATTGTCCGGACACACGTCTCCATGAATTATTCCGAAGCGATGCAGCTCATCGACAATCTCGGCGACCTCGCACCCGTATTTCGCAGCGTTTTCGCGTGTGACGGAAACTCCGCGAACATATGCCATGACGACGAACGATTCGACGACGCAGCCGGCGACATGCCTTTCCGCCGCGAGAAAAATCTCCGCCGCGCGATGAAACCCGCAGGAAAACGCAAAATTCATTTTCCGAAAGAGCCGAAAGGCATTCCCGCCGCAAACGAGCGATTTCAGTATCTTCGCCATTGCATGCTTCCCGGGTTTCATCTGCTTCAGCACGAAATCGAATCCGTCGACGTTCGCCTTGATGACATCTCCTTTTATCCTGTTCTTTTTCAGCACACTATACCCCCCCCCCCTCATCGTCCCCAAGCCGTGCATTTTCAATGAACCCGAAAAATAAAGTTCGCGCGGCATGCCCAGCTTCCGAATCCTGATAGAGGACGCGAAAGCCGCCGATTTTTTCGTACTTCGCAACGGCGCGGTCCATTCTTGGCTTCCTTTCTTTTCCCGAATCGGCGTCGCTAGGCATGCTTCCCACATGTCGCCGAACTTCTGTCGAGCGCTCGATTCCGCCGCGGCACATCGTCGCCAGCTCCGAACCCAAAAGAAACAAAATGTTCATCGTTTGTTCATCCTTCGTTCTTCAAATTGTGTAAATGAACTCCCTCCACGCGGAGTCCGCACGTTCCCAAGCCGGAGACATGGACGTCTTCGCCATAAGACGCACATCTTCCGAATATGTTCAAAGAAAGCGAAAAGACTCCACGCTTTGCGCTTTCGCCGTACGGTGCAATCCGCTCCCGCCGTCTCAAATGAAAAAGAACGTTCATCAGCACGCAGAATAGGCTTCACGAATTTCCGGATGGTATTCCGGATCAATTTCGTGAAATTCCCGGATTTCCGCCCCGCGGAAAAACGGATTTTTGACGGCGCCACTCGAAATCGTCGCAACCGTCAGATTGCTGCAGTCCAGCCCAAGGCAGCCCATCAGCTCCACGGGAACAGACGCCTCGAAAAAAGTCGCCTCCGGGAAAACGCTCCTGTAGTCCGTCTTTTCGCGCGGATGCGGCTTCACGACGAGACGCATGCCCGGCTTGAGCATCTGCGTCACGATTTTTTTGAACAGCTCGATTTTTCCGCGCTCGCAGATGTGCCCGTCTTCGGAAAACGGCTGCGTCACCAGCAGCAACGCGTTTTCAGTTTTCGGGAAACGCGTTGCCGAAGCGACGCCAAAAATTCGGGCAATCCGCATCCGAGCCTCGTCCGTCTTTCTGCTCCACATTTCGGCGATGTTTTTAACGACCGCCTTGTCCGCGACGGTCTTCGGAATCGGCATCATTCCCGTGAGAAAAACCTTACGTACCTTCGGCGTTCCGCCGTACCATTCCGCGGGAGAATTTTTCGCGGGATCTTCGAACGTATAGTTGTCCACGCCGTCTTCGATGACGTAGAGCGGGTTCTTCGCGCAGCGCAGAAAGAAAGACCCGCCATAAACATCGTGCGTGTGCCCGTAAACGGGAAGCGTTTCGTCCAATCCGTGCCTCCAGAAAATCCATCTGAAGACACCGCGTTTTCCGGCGAGGCGCGCCAGCGGCATCCTGCGGTCCACACAACAGGAATTCGGAATGCGCGAGCGGACTTTCGCGGGAACACCGCTCGCGAAAATGAAGAATGTCCGCTCGTAAGGCGCCGGTTCGATGAGCAGATAAAGAAAAAGCGAATAAACCGTCGCCACGAAGCAAATCGCATCGTATTTCCCCTTGTCGTCCTTCGGCATCTCAGCGCCCTTTCTCCTCGAATTTCGCGTTGCGGTCCTTCGGCAGATCGTTCGTGTCGAAACGCGGCAGCGTCAGCAGCGCATCCCGCGAAAATCCGTCTTCAAAGCCTCTTCCGACGCGTGTCGTGAAGCCGACGTCGCAACCGACGCTCTTCAGAATCGCAAGCGTTTCCGCATTGTAGTCTCCGAACGGATACGCAATCGACCGGCAGTTCTGCTTCGGCAACTCGTCTAGAAATCCGAACGCGTCCTCGATTTCGGATTTCTGCTTTTCGGCGGAAAGGCTTCCGAGCCAATAATGTCCCACGCCGTGACAACCGAAATGCATGCCTCCGTCTATCATGCACGCCATCTGTTCCTCCGAAAGGTAAAGCTCTCGACTAAAAATAGACTCGTCTACGCCGGTGACTTTTTCAAAGAGTTCGGTCGCGATTCGAGAGCGCAGCGCTTCCGGCAGAACGAATTGGAGCAACCTCTTTATAAACGACACTTCCGCAGAATCGAAACGGTTCGGAAAGGCGTATTCCGTCCAAAGCGCCTCAAATGATTTTAGCCCGAACTCCTCCCGGGCTCTTTCGACCGCGTTTCGGACTTCGCCGAGAAGCGTCTCTATTTTTTCTTCGGGCGTTCCCGCCAAAACGAAATGGATTTTGTTCACGTCCAAGACCTTATGTTCCCGAACGGCAGAAACAGGCGGGAAAAACGCTCCGGAAATTTTTTCTTTTTTCAGAATCGGAAACACGAAATCGAAATGATCGGAGTATCCGTCGTCGAACGTGAGCAGCGCTGCATTCTCCGGCAACGGCGCACCTGCGCGTGCCGCGTCGACGACGTCGTCAACGGAAACGCACGTATAATGCTTTTTCAGATACGCGACCTGCTCGCGGAAAAGCGCGACGTCCAATCCCTTGATTCTCGGATAGCGCGAGTGTTTCAAATCGCGGACATAGTGATACATTATCGTCGTGAGCATTGTTCGTTTTTCTCCTAAAAGTTTTTCGCGAATACGCCGCGGGAAATCAGGAACTCCGCGAAATCCCAGTCGAGCGGCGTGTCCAGATCGAGC
>JBJEVP010000064.1:1655-3323 GCA_051884475.1 Candidatus Spyradosoma sp. | reverse complement strand
TCGTCCCCGGAATCCCTGTTCGGTTTCGCGGGCTCACAGCACGGCGTTGAAGAAGAAGCCGAGGGCGACGATGAAGGCCGCGACCGTGCCGAAGAAGACGCCGAGGAGCGGCAGCGTCATCGCCCTTTTCAGCAGAATCGCCTCCGGGAGCGACAGGCCGACCGTCGCCATCATGAACGCGATCGCCGTGCCGAGCGGAACGCCCTTCGCGACGAAGACCTGAATCACGGGAACGACCGCCGCCGCGTTCGCGTACATCGGCACCGCGACGAGCACCGCCGCGGGAACGCTCCACGCGTCGCCGCCGCGCAGCACGTCTTCGAAAAATCCCGCCGGCACGAAGCCGTGCACGCCCGCGCCGACCGCGATGCCCGCGAGCACGTAGGGCAGCACGCCGACGACGATGCCGTGCGCGTCGCGCGCGATCGCGGGAACGCGCCGGAGAAACGGCGCGCGCGCGCCCGGCTCCGCGTCCGCCGTCGCGGGAGCGTCGTTCCCGCCGACGGCCGTCGCCGCCCGCGCCCACGGCGTAAGCCGTTTTTCCAGGCGCATTTTCCCGAGCGCCCAGCCGCCGACGGCGCCGAGCAGCGTTCCCGAAACGGCGTAGATCAGCGTCGCCTTCACGCCGAACGCGCCGAGAAACATCGCGACGGCGATTTCGTTGACGAGCGGCGACGTGATCAGAAACGCGAACGTCACGCCCAGAGGAATCCCGCCGCGCACGAAGCCGATGAACAGCGGCACGGACGAGCACGAGCAGAACGGCGTCAGCGCTCCGAACAGCGCGGCGAGCAGATACTGCGCGCCGAACAGCTCGCGCTCCGCCAGAAATTTCCGCACCCGCGCGATCGGGAAAAACGCGTTCACGACGCCCATCAGAAAACTGACGACGTAGAGCAGCGCGAGAATCTTCAGCGTGTCGTACACGAAAAAATTCACGGCGTCGCCGAGCCGCGTTCCCGCGGGGAAGAGCAGCACGTCGTGAACGAACCGGTCCGCGAAATCCCGGATCACGGCTCAAGCCTTTCCACGAAAGCCTCGATCTCGTCGCGCACGCGGCGATAGACGGCGAGCGCGTCCGCGCCGGGCGGCAGCGTTTTCGCGAGCGCGGGCGGGTCGTCGAACGGCGCGTGCACGCGGCGCGCGGCGGGAAGCGTCGGGCAGGATTTTTCGGCATTCCCGCAGACGGTGACGAGCAGATTCCAGCGCGTTCCCGCGGGCAGCTCCGCGAGCGTCTTCGAGCGGTGCCCGTCCATCGAAAATCCGCGTTCCCGCATGACGGCGAGCATGCGCGGATTCAGCCCGTGCGCTTCGATGCCGGCGGAAAACACGTCGGCGTCCGGGAAGCGCCGCCGCGCGAACGCCTCCGCCATCTGCGAGCGGCAGGAATTTCCCGTGCAGAGAAAGAGCAGCGTCCTGCGCGCCGCGGGTTTTCGTTCTTCGTTTTTCATGATTTCAGAAAATGATTTTCGTGAGCGTCCAATACGCGCCGAGCGCGAGAAAAATCGCGCCGCTCGCGCGCTGCGTCCACAGCAGGACCGCCGGAAGCGCGTTCAGGATTTTCCCCGCCGCGACGGCGCAGAAAATCAGCAGCGCGGCGACGAGCACGACGGGCGTCGCCGTTCCCGCGCCGAACGCCGCGAGGCTCGCCCAGGAAAAATCTCCCGA
>JBJEVP010000064.1:0-1555 GCA_051884475.1 Candidatus Spyradosoma sp. | reverse complement strand
TCCTGCAGGCGGAACGAAAGTTCCGGCGCCGCCGCCAGACCGCGCGCGACCGCCGCGCCGAGAAGCACGTAGGCGGCGACGCGCCCGAGCGCGTACGCGAGCGCGGAAAACGCCGCGCGGGAACGCGATCCCGCCTCGCGCGCGATGAAGCTCGCCGCGGCGACGTTCGTCGCGAACGGACACGGCGCCAGCGCCGCGAGCAGGCCGAGCAGAAAAAGCGAAATCATTTCGCGGGCGCTGCGGAGACCGAAGCGAGCTCGGCGCGGACGGCCTCGGCGACGTAGCTTTTGAACGCGCGCTCGTCGCCGCTGAGCTCCCAGATGCGGTCGAGATTGCGGCTCGAAATTTCGTTCTCGCCGTCCATGCGGAGAAGCATCAGCGACTTCGTCGTGAGTCCGTAGCGGGCGACGGTTTCCGGCGTCGCCGGACTGCTTCCGAAGACGAGCGTTCCCGCGGCGAGCGCCTCCGGGAACGCCTCGACGACGCTTTCCAGCGCCCATTTTTCCATGCGCACGCAGGTGGGGCAGCGCGCGCCGAACGTGAAGTAAGTCAGCTTCAGGTACGACGCCGGATTCCGCGCGTCGGCGGGCTGCTCGGCGGCGGGCTGCGCGGGAACGTCCGCGTCGCCCTGCGAGGCGCGGTTCCACAGGCGGATTCCCGCGATCAGCGCGAGCAGAACGACCGCCCAGACGACCAGCCGCCGCAGCGTCTTCTTCGGCGGATTTTTCGCGCCGCCTCCGCAGCGGCGCCCGCCGCCGCACGCGCACGACGCGCCCGCGGCGTTCCCGCGCGCGTCGGAAACGCGTTCCGCCAGAAGCTCCTTCAGCGTTTCCCTGTCCGGCGCCTTCCCGGAAAACAGCAGTTTCCCGTTCACGGCGAGCGCGGGCGTGCGCGCGATTCCCGCCGCCGCGATTTTCGCGAAGTCGGTCTCCTTGACGACTTCCGCCTCCGAACCGATTTCCGCGAGCGCCTCGCGCGTCGTTTCCGCCAGCGCGGCGCACTTCGCGCAGCCGCTTCCGTAGATCGTGATCACGTCCTTCATAATTTTTATATTTTTAAGAATATCAAAATATTGTCAAAGAAAAAAACGCTCATGCGCGTTTTCCGCCCGCGAGCACGCAGGCGAAGACTTCCGCGAGGCACGGGCACGCGAGCGAGTAGAAGACCTGCCTGCCGCGCTGCTCGCAGACGAGAATGCCGGCGTTCTTCAGCAGATTCAGGTGAGACGAGACCGTGGAAATGTCGCGTCCGGCGATTTCCTGCAGCTCGCAGACGCAGCGTTCCCGCGCCGTCGCCGCCGCGACGATCTTCACGCGCACGGGATGCCCGAGCGCCTTGAACACGGCGGCGAGCCGTTCGGCGTCGCGCTCCGGCAGCGGTTTCTTCGCGGTCTTCTTCTTCGTCGTCTCCGTCATGCCTCCAATCATTTTGACGTCCGTCAAAATGTCAACGCGAAAACGCGTTTCGGCGGCGCGGTCGGGTCAGGAGGATTTGCGGGAGAAGAGGCGGGCGAAGAAGCCGCGGGAACGCGGGGCGGCGACGGCGGGCTGCGGGA
>JBJEVP010000063.1:0-13232 GCA_051884475.1 Candidatus Spyradosoma sp. | reverse complement strand
GCGACGGAGACCTTGAAGACCTCGCTCGCGCCGGGTTCCACGAAGTGCAGGCCGTTCCCGTGCTCCGTGCTGTTCGGCGCGCCCATCCACGGCTCGACGCAGTAGAACGGCGCGTCCTCGCTCTCGGACCAGGTCACGACGGTCGTCCACGCCGAAGGCGCCTCGTTGTCGCCGACGCGCACGACGACGTTTTCCTCGCCGTTCTTCGGGCCGAACGCCACGCGGTTCGTCTTCAGCTTCGTGTAGATGAGGTCGCAGATCGCGGGATCGCCGAACGTGATCGGCTCCTTCGGCGCGTCCGCCTTGACGAGTCTGCCGTCGCCGTCGTGATGCCAGAATTTCTTCGCGTCGATCTTCAGCGCGTAGTCCTTGCGCGTCAGCCCCGCGTGCCACGGGAGCGTGAAGTAGAAATGGTGCCCCGCGCACCACGGAACGCGCACGTCGCCGCGGTTGACGAGCTCGAACTCGCAGGTGAGCGCGAGCTCCGAAAAGCGGTAGGTGACGAAAAATTCGTAGTCGAACGGATAGCCCTCGCGCGCGTCGGCGGAAGGCAGAAACTTCGCGCGGACGGAATTTTCCGTCGCCTCGACGATCTCGAACGCGCCGTCCACGGCGAAACCGTGCTGCGGCATCGGGCGCACGACGCCGTCGCCGGGATTTTTCCAGAAGAACTTTTTGCCGTCGGCGTAGTTGCGCCCCATGAACGGGAACAGAATCGGGTTGCCGCCGCGGATCTTGCGGTAGTTGGAGAAATCCGCGTTTTCGGGCCAGCGGATCACGCCGCGGCGCGTTCCCGCGACTTCGACGTCCCAGCTCATGAGCCGGGCGCCGCGCGTCATGCACGCCGTGAACGTGGAGGCGCCGACGCGCCATTGCTGGAAGGTGTGTCCGTCTTTTTCGAAGGTCGTCATCATGGTGCCGACAATTAAAATCCCGCCGCGCGCGGGAACGCGAGGTAAAACTGAGCCCGCGACGGCGAAATCCGACGCCGCGCCGCTCAGCGCTCGAAAAGGTCGAGGACGGATTCCTCGCCGGGCACGAGGCGATAGGCCCGCCAGCCGCATTCGCGGGCGGCGGCGACGTTCTTCGCGTTGTCGTCGATGAAAAGCGTCTCCGAGGGGACGAGTCCGGCGAGCGAGGCGACTTTTTCGAAAATCTCGTGCGAGGGCTTCACGCAGCGGAGCAGGTCCGAATAGAACGCCTTTTCGAAAAGCGCGTTCATATCTCCCCCGATCTGCTCGGAGAACCTGCGCAGGAAAGTCTCCCGGTGCGCGAAGTTCGTGTTGCTCAGCAGGAAGATCCGATAGCGGGAACGCAGTTCCCGCAGCAGCGCGATGCGCTCGGGAACGAAGTCGCCGAGCAGCGCGTCCCACGCGGCGTGAAGCTCCGCGTCGCTTCGGGAGGCGAGCTCAGGCGCGCGTTCCCGCAGCCTGCGCCAGAACTCCTCGGGAGTGAAGTCCCCGCGCTCGTTGGCCTCGAAGAACGTGCCGGAGCCGACCTGCGTTTCCGCCGCGGTGAGATTCTTCACGCCGAGGCGCGCGAACGCCTCCACGGTCTTCGAGACGTCGACGTCGAGAATCACGCCGCCGAAATCGAACACGACCGCGGAAACGTCTTCGGAAAATGAGGAACGGAGCTTCATCGGGAAAAAAAAGTCTGCGGGAAGCGCGGAAAGACCGGCGGGACGCCTCGTCGGAGTCGGGGCGGAATCACCAGCCGACGGCGTTCTTTTCGCCCTGCTTCGTGATCGTCTTTTCGCCCATCCAAAGAATGTCGCCCGTTCTCGCGTCCGCGAGCCGCAGCGAGAACACGTAGCTGACCTGCCGCGTGGAGTCCGCGCGCGCCTTGACCTCGGCGATTTTTCCGAGCAGCGTGAGGTCGGGAAGAATCGTCTCCGCGGCGCCCATGTCCGCCATTTCGCGCCGCACGACGTCGTTCCCGCTTTCGGCGCTCAGCGACATCGAAACGACGGCCAGCCCCGACTCGAGAATGCGCTGCTGCACCTTGTCCGTGAGCAGCGAAACGTCGAAGTTCTGCGTCGTGTCGTTCTTGACGCGGCTGAGCGCGAGGCGCGGCCTTTTCCCGCCGGCGAAGACTTCGTTCGCGAGCAGCTGCTCGACGAGCGCGTCCGCCGCCGTCGAAAAATCCTGAATGTCCGCCGCGTTCAGCGAGACGACGGTCTCCCGGCCTTCGGGATCGACGTAGTGCGCCGGCGTGGAGCAGCCCGCAAACGCGGAGACGAACGCGGCGACGGCCGCGGGAACGAACGTTCTGACGAGATTTTCTTTCTTCATGGTCATTTTCCTTTCAAGCGAATGATGGTCCGTTTTCATGTCCTTTCAACTTCTTTTTATTTCAGAACGGCCTGAGTGACGACGAGCGGACCGTTCTCGCCCGTGCTCTTGACGAGCACGAGATTGACTTTTCCGGGCAGAAGCCCGACTTCGCGGGAACGCCCGCCGACGCGGACGAGAATCCGGCGCGACTCCGGCGTGCGCAGGCGCGCGACGGAAAAATTCTGCGGGAGCGTCTGCCAGCAGCGCACGTCCGCCGCCGTGGACACGTAGGCGTAGACGCTCGTTCCCACCATCGTCGCGAGAGAGACGAGCGCGGCCGCCGCCCCGCCGTCGCGCCGGGCGTATTCGATTCCGACGGCGTTGATCGCGGCCGAAGACGCGGATTTGAGAAACGCCGTGACGAGCGCGCGCGTGAGCGCGGCGGGATACGCGTTGTCGAAATCCGTGCGCACGACGGAGTTCATGTCGCAGATCTCGCTCGCGGGAACGCCGTCGGCGCTCATCGCGGGAACGGCCTCGGGCGCGGCGTCGCCCGGCGGATACGCGCCGCCCGCGAACGGGAAGACGCACCAGTATCTGCGCCCGGGGTCGAGCACGAGCTTCGGAAGCGCGACGCTCACCGGAGTCGGCGTGAGGTAGCCCCGCCCCGTCGGAATCGGCAGAATCGTGTCCGCGCGCGTCTCGGCGACGGTCGGCGCGAGGCCGCTCTCGAACACGACGTAGGTCAGCTCCGTTCCCGCGGGAACTCCCGAGGAGGAAAATCCGAGGTCCTCCGCGACGTAGGGATTCCGCGGATACATTTTCCCGACGCGATCGAGCGAGACGCGGGCGCGCTCGGCGTCCGAAGCGTCCGTTCCCGCGTGCAGGAAAAACACACCGTGCAGCCACGTCGTGAAGGGATTGACGTAGTCGGCGAGCACGCGCACGCCCTCCAGATTCTTTTCCTGCTCGGCGAGCTCGTCTTCCATTCCGCTCTCGCGGAGCAGCTCGTCCGCCTTCACGCCGCTTTCCTCCGCTTCCTCCCGCGCCTTTTCGATCGCGGCGGCGTTCTTCTCCAGCGCGTCGCGCTGGGCTTCGTAGGCGGCGTTCAGCGCCGTGCGCGCGGCGTCGGGATTTCCCGCCTCGAGAAATCCCAGCGCGCGGTAGGTGTGCAGCATGATGACGTCGCTCCCGCGCCCGCGATACGGAAGCGCGGAAGGGTCGGTCAGCGCGGCGAGCGCTTCGCGGGAAAGCAGCGTTTCGGGCTTTTCTTCCCACATTCCGACGGTCTCCGCCGCCCGGTCGAACTCCGCGGCGGCCGCGGCGGACTCGCCCGAGGCGCGCAGCGCGGACGCGCGGTCGAGGCTCCACACCAGCACGTCGCCCTCGCCCGCGTCGGCGAGCGCCTTTCCCGAAATCTCGGCGGCCGCGCGGAAATCGCCCGCGCGCCAGCTCTCGCGCAGTTTTCCCGCGTCGGAGGAATAACTCGAACACCCGGCGAGGCAGGCGGCCGCGGCGAGCGCGAAAGAGGCTTTCAGTGCGTTTTTCACGGGAACGTCTTTTTTTTTGCGCGGAAAAAAATCAGGGCGCGAGGCGTTCGATCGTCCACTCCGCGGATTTTTCGTCGGCGCGCGTGTAGCAGAAGCGGTCGTGCAGGCGGTTCGGCCGCCCCTGCCAGAATTCGACGCGCACGGGAACGACGCGGAACCCGCCCCAGAAGTCCGGAAGCGGCACCTTGCCCTCGGCGAACTTGCGCTTCATCTCGTCGAGCTTCTTCAGCAGAATCGAACGGGAGGAAATCACCGTGCTCTGGCGGGAGACCCACGCTCCGAGCTGGCTCCCGAACGGGCGGCTCAGAAAATATTTCAGCGACTCCGCGGCGGAGATCTTCTCCACGCGCCCCTCGATTTCGACCTGCCGCTCCAGCGCGACCCACGGGAACAGCAGCGACGCGTAGGGATTTTCCGCGAGCTGGCGCGCCTTGCGGCCCGTGTAGTTCGTGAAGAAGACGAAGCCGCGCTCGTCGTAGGCCTTGAGCAGCACCGTGCGCGAGGAGGGACGGCCGTCCGCTCCCGCCGTGGAGACGGTCATCGCGTTCGGCTCCGTCAGCTTCGCCGCGCACGCCTGGTCGAACCACAGGCGGAACTGCGCGAAGGGGCTCTCGTCCAGATCCCCGCGATCCAGACCGCCGTGCGTGTATTCCTCCCGAAAAGAGAACAGATCCATGATGCGCGGATTATCGCGCGGGAACGCCGCCGGAAGCAATTTGAAATTCTCCGGGGCGGCGGAGAACGGGCCAAATTTCAATTTGCGCAGAAGGCGCGGGAACGGATAGAATCCGGAGAAAAGATTTTTAGCCCGCGCCATGAATTCCGAAATTTCCGAAACGTCCGCCCCCGAAAAAACTCCGCCCGTCTCCGGCGAAATCACCACGCAGGGGCTCGCCAAAGTCTACGGCAAACGGGAAGTCGTCCACGACGTGAGTCTCAGCGTGCGCGCGGGAGAAGTCGTCGGGCTGCTCGGGCCGAACGGCGCCGGCAAGACGACGACGTTCTACATGGTCGTCGGGCTCGTTCCCGCGACGCGCGGACGCGTGCTTCTCGACGGGAACGACATCACCGCGTTCCCGATGTGGAAGCGCGCGCGCTGCGGGCTGGGCTACCTGCCGCAGGACGCGTCGATTTTCCGCAAGCTCACCGTCTGGGAAAACGTGATGGCGGTCGTGGAGACGATGCCGATGCGCGCCTCCGAGCGCAGGTCCTACTGCGAAGCGCAGCTCAACGACCTCGGGCTGATGCGCCTCGCGAAACAGCCCGCCTACACGCTCTCCGGCGGCGAACGCCGACGCCTCGAAATCGCGCGCGCGCTCGCCACGAAGCCCCGCTTCATGCTCCTCGACGAGCCCTTCAGCGGCGTCGACCCCATTTCCGTCGCGGACGTGCAGAAGATCGTCATCGCGCTCAAGCACAAGGGCATCGGTGTGCTCATCACGGACCACAACGTGCGCGAGACGCTCTCCATCGTCGACCGCGCCTATCTCATCCACCAGGGCACCGTGCTCGTCGAAGGCTCCTCCGACGTCATTCTGAACGACGAAAAGGCGCGGAAATTCTACCTCGGTTCCGGCTTCCAGATGTGAACTCCGCGCGGGAACGCCGTTTTTTTTCCGTTCCCGCCGCTCTTTCTTTTCCCCGTGATTCCGCTGATTCTTGCCTCCGCCTCGCCGCGCCGCCGGGAACTGCTCGCCCGCGCGGGATTTTCCTTCGAAGTCCTCGTCTCCGAAGCGGAAGAAAACGAGGACCCGCATGGCGATCCCGAGCGGATGGTGCTCGAAAACGCGCTCGCGAAGGCGCGCGCCGTCGCCGCGAAGCGCCCGGAAGCGCTCGTGCTCGGCGCGGACACGACGGTCGCGCTCGAAAACCGCGTGTTCAACAAACCCGCGGACCTCGCCGAAGCGCGCGAAATGCTGCGCGAGCTCGGCGGGAAAACGCACACCGTGTTCACGGGAACGGCGTTCGTGCGCGCGGGAACGGGCTTCGAGGAAACGCGCGTCGTCGCCTGCCGCGTGCGCTTCAGGCCGCTCGACGACGAAACGATTTCGCTTTATTTCAAAATCGTGAATCCGCTCGACAAGGCGGGCGCCTACGCCGTCCAGACCGGGCGCGACCTCATCGTCGAATCCTACGAGGAACCGCTGAGCAACATCGTCGGCCTGCCCGTCGAAATCATCGCGCCGCGCCTGAAGCGGCTGACGGAGGAGCGTTGAGCGGCAGGCCGTCCCCTTGAAAGGATTTTTTCCCTTTTCCTCATCCCTCCTCCTTTCTTCATCCGAACCGCCCCGAAAACTTCCGGCTTCCGACTCCCGCGCACTCCCCGTCGCGCGGATGAATTTCATTTACTCCGCCTCCGGGAAAGCTAAAATGGACGCACTCCGATGAAGATTTCCTCACTGCCGTCCGCGTTACTCCTTTTCCTGCTCGCCGCCGTTCCCGCGGCGCTGCACGCCGTTCCCGCGCCCGAAACGTCCCGAATCGAAGTCTTCGACTTCTTCGATTTCCGCGCGATGAGCGCCTCGCCCTCCGGCGAACTCCTGCGCGACCACATTTTCTCCGACCTGAAGCGATCCGAGCCCACGGCGGGACTTTTCGCCGCCGTCAACGCCGAATGCGGAACCGCCGTTCCCGAGTCCGTGGCGCGCGCGACCGTCGCCGTGTTCTCCGATCCGGTCTCCGGGCGCGTCGACGCGGCGAAATTCGAGTTCCTCGGAGGCGACGCGGAAAAATTCGCGGCCCTCGAAGCCCGCTCCGAAAATTCCCGCTGGCAGGCGCCGGCGGTCTTCGGTCTCGGCGCGGGAACGCTTTCCGCCGTGCCGTTCCCGCGGACGCTCGCGGAAAAACTGCCCTCGCCGTTCGCGCAAGACGCGAAGACCGTCTTTTTCCACGCCGACCGCGAAAAGAAGACCTGCACGCTGATCGCCCTGCGCGCCGAACCCGACGCCGCGGCGGCGCTCGCGGACGCCCGGACGGCCGAACGCACGGCGGAACTCCTCCGGCGCGCCGACGACAACGGACTGCTCATTTTCAGAAAATTCCCGCGCCGCGCGCACGAACCCGCGGAAGACGGGGAATACTCCCCCGCCGTTCCCGCCGGAGAATTTTCGATCTCCGAACGCGACGGCCGCACGGTGGTTCTGATCGAATTCTTCTGCTCCGGAGCGGGCGAAACCGCGTTTTTCGAACGCTTCTTCCGCATGTTCCGCGACAAGCTGCTCGCGGGAACGAACGTCCGCGACGAGGACGCCCGGCGCGTTCTCGCCGAAATCGGACGCGCCCTCTCCGTCTCCTCGGAAAACGACGTGCTCAGAATCCGAATCGACTGCGGGGCGGAAAATTTTCCGGAGTTCCTGAAACGGCGCGAAATCTGGTGCCCCAGGCGCCCGGGAGACGCGGAGAGGAAATGACGTTCCCGCGACGCCCGGCGAGACGTTTTTTCCTCCGCTGAAAAAAAAAGACGCGAAGACGACATGAAGATTCTCTGCCTCGACATCGGCAACACGCACACGCACTGCTCGGTCATGGAAGACCGCCGCTCCGTCTTCGCGGGAACGCTGAAGACCGCGGAGATCGACGACGAGGAAAAAGGCGTTCCCGCCCTGCTCCGCGCGCCCGAAATCGAGCGTCTCGCCGTGAGCGGCGCGTCGTTCTGCTCCGTCGTTCCCGCCGCGACGGAGAAGCTCTCCGCGGTGTTCGCGGCGCGCGCGCCCGGACTTCCCGTGCTCCGCGTGTTTCACGGAGACTGCCCCGGGCTCGGCATCCACTACCCGACGCCGCGGGAAATCGGCCCCGACCGCCTCGCGAACTGCATCGGCGCACAGGCGCGCTTCGGCGCTCCCGCCGTCATCATCGACATGGGCACGGCGGTCACCTTCGACATTCTTTCGGAAAAAGGCTACGAGGGCGGCATCATCGCGCCCGGGCTGGAGATAATGACGCGCTACCTGCACGAGCAGACCGCGCTGCTGCCCGCGCTCGACCCGCGGGAACTCCTTCTCGCCGAAGACGAGGAAGGCATCGGCAAATCCACGCTGAACGCGATGAAGCTGGGCTGCGCCGTCGGCTTCGCGGGCATGATCGAAAAACTGCTCGAAACCGTGCTCGCCCAGCTCGAACGCTGGGACATACGCGCCCCGAAGATCATCGCCACCGGCGGATGCGCGGGCGTCCTCCCGCGCGCGTGGAAGAACCGCGTCCGCTGGGCGCCCTTCATCACCGTCCAGGGCCTCGAAGAAGCCTTCCTCCGAAAAAACGCCTGAGCTTTCGCGCGCTTCAGGAAAGAAACGCCGCCCCGGCGCCGGCATACGCGTCGCACGCCCGGATATCTCCCGGAACGAGACCGCCGAACTCGATTTTAGGCGAAAATTTCTCGGAGATCGTCAAAATCTTCCTGCGAGATTCCCGGTCTCGCCGTGATTCCGTCGCCCATGAGCAACTTGGCGATGCGCTCCGCGCTCTCCTGCGTAAATTCCATTTTTCAGTTCCAGATTTTAACGAATTTCTTCAGCAAGTCAAAGCACCTCGAAAGCGAAAGACATGATCGCCGTTCCCGCCGACCGGCATAAAAAACCGCCCGGCGGGAACGTCGGGCGGTTTTTTTTGACGAGGGAACGCGGAAAGGAAGCTCAGTCGCGGCGCGAGGCGAAGATCATGATCAGGTACCAGAACAGCGTGGCGACGCCGGCGAAGATGATCAGCGCGGCGCCGACGTGCTGGTCGGGACGGAACTGCGTCTTGACCACCCAAGTCTGATAAAGAATCACGACGGAGATGAACACCGTCATCGCGATGACGAACCAAGTGCCGATTCCGCCGAAGAACATCAGAAGCAGCATCGCGCCGAGCGCGACGAAGAACCCGACCGTGACGAACGCGCGCAGGAAGGAAAAGTCCGTCTTCGTCATGAAGACGGTCGCGGTCAGCCCGGCGGCGAGCAGAAGCGTCGAAAGCGCGGCGGGAGCGACGATTTCGTTCAGCGTCGCTTCGGCGCCGAAACGCCACATGAGCACGTTGAGCATCGGCGCGAAAAGCAGCGCTTCCGCGACGACGTAGAGCCCCAGCCCGGCGAGCTGCGTTCCCGCGGAGACTCCGCCGAAGGCGAGCCTGTTCGCCAGCATCGAAATGCCCCAGAACCCGGCGAGCACCAGCAGCCAGCCGAGACTGCCGCCGCCGAAGAACAGCCGCGTCAGCGGATCGACGATCGCGGGCGTCGCGAGCGTTCCCGCGAGCACGAGCCCGAACGCCGCGCACGAGGCGGCGACGAGCAGATAGGTCTTCTTGTAGAAGTCGGCGCGGACGGAGGGAGAAGCCGCCGCGACGACGAAGGGATTGCCGTAGTCGTTCATAAATCGTTTTTTTTCGTTGTCGTGAAATTTTGCAGAAAGCGTGCCGCGGCGCAAGTTTCGTCTGTTTTTTCCGCGGCGCGAAAAAAAATAAATTTCTTGCCCGCGCGTTCCCGCTGTAAGAGAATAGCGCCACCATGAACGCTCCCTCCTGCAATATTTCCGTGACGCCGGAAACGGTCATCGAAAATCTCGGGCCGTGCAAGTTCCCGTCGCCCCTCAAAAAACTGAATTTCTCCGAAGGTCTGTTCAAAACGGACGGAGACCGCATCCTGGCGGACATCACGTTCGACGGCGCGATGAAGGCCGTGTGCGAAGGAAAGCCGCTCGTCTCGTTCGAATCGGCGGGTCCGCGCGAAAACATCTTCTTCAATCCCGCGGAAACGAAGGTCGGCATCGTCACCTGCGGCGGCCTCTGCCCGGGGCTGAACGACGTGATCCGGAATCTCGTCATGGGGCTTTATCATTCCTACGGCGTGTCCCGCATCTACGGCTTCCGCTACGGCTACGAAGGACTCGTGCCGCAGGGCAACCACGAGCCCATTCTGCTCGACCCGGATTCCGTCTCGGACATCCACGCGCAGGGCGGCACGATTCTCGCGAGCTCCCGCGGCCAGCAGGACACGCCGACCATCGTCGACACGCTCCAGCGCATGGGAATCGACATCCTCTACGTCGTCGGCGGCGACGGCACGCTGCGCGCCGCGCGCGAAATCTCCGACGAATGCAAGCTGCGCGGGCTGAAAAAATCCGTCATCGGCATTCCGAAGACCATCGACAACGACATCGTCCTGCTCGACAAGAGCTTCGGGTTCGAGTCCGCCGTCTCCGAGGCCGTCAAGGTCATCAACTGCGCGCACGTCGAGGCGAAGGGCGCGCCGAACGGCATCGGCATCGTCAAGCTGATGGGGCGCGACTCCGGCTTCATCGCCGCCTACGCCTCGCTCGCGAGCTCGGAGGCGAACTTCGTGCTCATTCCCGAAGTTCCGCTCGTGCTGGACGGCCCGCACGGTTTTCTCGAAGCGCTCCGCAAACGCATCGTCGAACGCGGGCACGCGCTCATCGTCGTCGCCGAAGGCGCGGGGCAGACGCTTTTCGACAAGGAGGCCGGGCGCGACGCCTCCGGCAACAAGCTCCACAACGACATCGGAAAATATCTCCGCGACCGCATCAAGGAAGACATGAAGGAGCACGAGATCGACTGCACGATCAAGTACATCGACCCGAGCTACATCATCCGAAGCATTCCCGCGAACGCCTACGACAACGCCTACTGCTCCCACCTGGCGCACAACGCCGTGCACGCGGGCATGGCGGGCAAGACGGGCATGATCGTCGCGATGTGCCACCGCGCCCACGTGCACCTGCCGCTCTCGCTCATCGCGAACAAGCGCAAGAAGGTGAACGTCACGAGCGAGCTCTGGCGCGGCGTTCTCGAATGCACGGGCCAGCCTCTCTCCTGGGGCGAATGAGCGTTCCCGCGCGAAGAAAGACTTCCTCGCGCACGAAAAAAAAAACGTCCTCTCCGAGAAAATCGGGAGGACGTTTTTTTTGCGGTCGGCCGCGCGGACTTTCTAATCCGCGAGTCCCGATTCCCTCCTCAGGGCCTCGACCTTGTCGGTCCGCTCCCAGGGAAGATGGGACTTCGTGAAATGCCCGTACTGCACCGTTCCCGCGTAGATCGAGCGCAGGAGATCGAGCTGGCGGATGATCTCCGCCGGTTTGAACGAGAATATCTTCTGCACCGCGGCGATGATCTTTTCGTCGGAAACCGTTCCCGTGCCGAACGTGTCGATGTGAATGCTCGTGGGCTCCGGCTCGCCGATCGCGTAGGCGACCTGCAGCTCGCAGCGCTTCGCCAGTCCCGCCGCGACGATGTTCTTCGCGACCCAGCGGCACATGTACGCGCCGGAACGGTCCACCTTCGACGGGTCTTTTCCCGAAAACGCGCCGCCGCCGTGGCGGCCGACTCCGCCGTAGGTGTCCACGATGATTTTCCGTCCCGTCAGCCCGGCGTCGCCGTTGGGCCCGCCGATGACGAATTTTCCCGTCGGATTGATGAAGAAACGGGTTTCCGGAGAAATGAACTCCGCGGGAACGACGGAGCGGACGAGCGCCTCGCCGAACTTCACGATTTCCGCGTGCGACACGTCTTCCGTGTGCTGCGTGGAGAGCACGACGTTTTCGACGGCGACGGGAACGCCGTTCTCGTAGCGCACGGCGACCTGCGACTTGCAGTCCGGGCGCAGCCAGCGCGATTCCGGAGCAGCGGGATTCTTGCGCACGGCCTCGAGCGCCTGCAGAATGCGGTGCGCGAACATGACGGGCGCGGGCATCAGCTCCGGCGTCTCGTCCGTCGCGTAGCCGAACATGATGCCCTGGTCCCCCGCGCCCTGCTCCGCCGTGCTTTTTCCGGCGGCGGAGGCGGCGTCCACGCCCTGCGCGATGTCGGGCGACTGGCGCCCGATCAGATTCGTGATCTTCAGCGTTCCCGCGTGGAAGACGGCGTCGTCGCGCTCGGTCACGTAGCCGATTTCGCGGACGGCGTCGCGCACGACGGCGTCGAAGTCGATCTCCGCCGAAGTCGTAATCTCTCCCGCGAGCACGACGTTGTCGTCCTTCACGAGCGTCTCGCACGCCACGCGGGAACGCGGATCCTGCGCGAGGCACGCGTCGAGAACGCGGTCCGAAATGAAGTCGGCGACCTTATCCGGATGGCCGGCGCCGACGGATTCCGAGGAGAAAATGTAGCTGTTTTCTCTGTCTGTTTCTGTGTTCATAAAAGTTCCGAAAAAAATGAATGTCTGTTCGTGCGCGGGAGCCACGCCCTCCGACCGCCGTTCGGCCGAAAACGGACCTCGGAACTTTCGCGGACAAAAAAAAATCCTTACTCGTCCGAAGAGAACTCATAAGGAAATTGCCGCCGTGAGCCGTGATTTTGTTTTTAGCCGTAGGCTCGCATCCTGCGCTCGACGCGCAAACCACCGTGACGGCGCGAATCGCTCGAACGCGCGCAGCTCGGTTGGTAATTCCCGCGGGGGAATTTCGCGATGCAAATTCCGTGTTTGCCGGTCAAAGAACGGACAGCGTTCCCGCCGCTTGGGCGTGGAAATCTACCCTTTTCCCGCCCCGTGTCAACTCCGAAAGGAAACTTCTCTCCGCCGCGCCGAGTTCGACGGCGATTCAAAAAAAAACGTTCCCGCGAGGAAGCCCCCGCGGGAACGAAACCAACAAACTAACTTATGAAAACTTCGGCGGCTTATCACTCCCGCCGAAAGGGATTTTCGTGAAGCGCTTCGCGCTGTTCAGGGTTTATTCCCTGAACCTTGAACCATAAACCCTAAACAGCGCCGAAGGCGCTTCCCTTTAAGCTTTAAGCCTTAAACTTTAAGCTTTTTTCGTCCGACGCCGACGCGCCGCGACCAAAGCCAGCGCTCCCGCGCCCGCCAAAAGCCCGAACGCCGAAGGCTCGGGAATAACGATGCCGGAAATGCTGAGCGCGTTGTAGGTGCCGTTGTCCGAGCTCAGCGTCAACGTTTCCGCGATCGCGCCCGTCGAAAACTTCCAGACGATGAGTTCCTGCGTCGAAGAGAGATTGCTCGTTCCCGTATACAACGAGTCGAAAGACGTTCCCGTCGTGTCGCTTGTGCCTTTGTACACGGTGCCGGACAAAGCGGTTGAGCCGAGCGTCAAAGAAAGATTAGAAAACGCGTCGGAATAGCTGCCGTTTGCGCCGTTTCTTCCCCCGAGCAAAGCAATAGTGTAATCCGTATTGGCGGAAAGCGTGAACGTCGCCGTAAGCGGCGTCGCGGCATCATTGTTGTTGCTGATGCTGTCTTTCCAAACGAAGCCCATGTCCGCATCAAAATAGTTTTTCGCGGTATCGGAAAGCGTCGTCAAGACCTTTCCGGAATTAACAGACCCGACGTTCGACATCGTCAGCGAAGTCAGCGTCGCGACGAGTGTGTCGTCGAGAGCCTTCAGCTCCTTGGAAATACCTGTTCCCAAGCTTGCAGTGACTTTAAGGACGTCCGCGGAAGTCGTGCTTGTATCCGTGACGT
>JBJEVP010000062.1:0-3362 GCA_051884475.1 Candidatus Spyradosoma sp. | reverse complement strand
TTCAACCGCGACGTTTTTTCCGGCAGGCGGAGCAGCCGCATCCGTCGCCGTGCAGGAGCGAATCCTCATGGGGCAGCAGTTCGTTCCCGCGCGGCTTGCGGAAAGTCTCCGGAGCGTTCGGATCCGTTCCCGCCGTCTTGTGATAAACGCCCGTCGCGGGATCGCGTTCGTATTTCGTGAAGCCGCGCTCGGAGAAATACTTTTCGTCCGAAGTCCTGCGTTTCATCTCGCCCTCGGAATACTGCGTGACCAGTCCCGGCGGAGAAAAAACGCGGCGCAGCGGCTCGCCCGTGAGCGGGTGCTTCGTCAGAGGGGCGTCGTTCGCCCCCTGCTCTATTTCGAGGCGGGAGCCTTCGCTCCCGTCCGGATTGACGACGACGTAAGTGAAAACAGGCATGAGGCAAAAAAAAATCGGGAGGGGTCGCGGAGCGCCGCGACTTCAGAAATACTGCGAATTGCGGTCGAGACTGCGGTAGTTGATCGCCTCGAGCAGGTGCGGCGTCGCGATTTCGGGCGTTCCCGCGAGGTCGGCGATCGTGCGAGCGACCTTCAGCACGCGGTCGTAGGCGCGGGCGGAAAGGCCGAGGCGCTCCATCGCGCGCTGCAGCATCATGCCCTGCTCCGGAGTCAGCGCGCAGAACTCGCGCAGATGCTTGGAGGACATTCCCGCGTTGCAGCGGAGCGGCGTTCCCGCGAACCGCCGGCGCTGAACCGCGCGCGCGGCGACGATGCGTTCCCGCATGGCGGCGGAGCTTTCGCCCGGGGAGGCGGTGCGCAGCTCGTCGATGGAGAGCGCGGGCGCCTCGACGTGAATGTCGATGCGGTCGAGCAACGGGCCGGAGAGGCGGGAACGGTAGCGCTGAATCTGCACGGGCGAGCAGCGGCAACGGCGCGACTTGTCGCCGAGATAGCCGCACGGGCAGGGATTCATCGCGGCGACGAGCATGAAGCGGCTCGGCAGCGTGATTTTCCCCGCCGCCCGGGAGATGCTGACTTCGCCGTCCTCGAGCGGCTGGCGCATCACTTCGAGCGCGGAGCGCTTGAACTCGGGAAACTCGTCCAGAAACAGCACGCCGTTGTGCGCGAGCGAAATTTCTCCCGGCCCGGGAACGCTTCCGCCGCCGATGAGCCCGACGTCCGAAATCGTGTGGTGCGGGCTTCTGAACGGGCGGGAGAAGAAGCGGTTTTCGTCCGCGAGAGAAATTCCCGCCGCGGAATGAATTCCGAGAATTTCAAGAAATTCGTCGAGCGTCGGCTCGGGAAGAATCGTCGGAATCCGCTTGGCGATCATGCTTTTCCCCGAGCCCGGCGAACCGATCATCAGAATGTTGTGCCCGCCGGCGACGGCGACCTCCACCGCGCGGCGCACCTGCAGCTGCCCCTTGACTTCGGAAAAATCGACGCCGAACGCGTTCCCGCGGGCGCGAAACGGACTTTTCTCCGCCGTCAGCGGCTCGATTTTCAGCGTTCCGTTGAGAAAATTCACGCACTCCGCGAGCGATTCGACCGGATAGACGCGCACGCCCTCGACGAGCGCCGCCTCCTCGGCGGACTTCCGGGGCAGAATCAGATCGCGCTTTTCCCGCCGCGCCAGAAGCGCCAGCGAGACGCCGCCGCGCACCGGGCGCACGTTCCCGTTCAGGCTGAGTTCGCCCGCGACGACGAAATTTTCCAGACGCGAAAAATCCATCTGCCGCGACGTCGCCAGAATCGAAAGCGCGATCGGCAGATCGTAGATCGGCCCCTCCTTGCGCAGATCGCCCGGAGCGAGATTGACGACCGTGCGCGTGTCCGTCAGCGAGAAACCGCCGTTCATCAGCGCGGCGGTCACGCGCTCCGTCGATTCCTTCACGGCGGCGTCCGGCAGCCCGACCACGCGAATCCCGGGATCTCCGTGAAGCCCGGATTTCATCTCGATTTGAACGGGAACGGCTTCGACGCCGACCAACGCGCCGGAATGGACGATCGCAAACATGAGGGCAATAAATCAGAACTGCCCGAAATTTGGCGAGGGCAAATTTCGGGAACGGAAAGAGGAAAGCGGAACCGCGTTCCCGCCGCGCTCAGTTCGCGAAGCGGAAGAGCGCGACGTCGCCGTCCTTGAACAGGTAGTCCTTGCCTTCGAGCCGGTATTTTCCGGCTTCGCGCGCGGCGGCGACGGAGCCCGCGGCGACGAGATCGTCGTAGGAGACGACTTCCGCCTTGATGAATCCCTTTTCGAAATCCGTGTGAATCACGCCCGCGCACTGCGGCGCCGTCATTCCCTTTCTGAACGTCCACGCCTTGGCCTCCTTCTCGCCCGCGGTGAAGTACGAGGCGAGCCCGAGCAGATCGTAGCTCCGGCGGATCAGCTGCGAGACGCCGCTGTCGTCCGCGCCGAGGCTTTCCAGAAATTCCTTTCCCTCCTCCGGAGAAAGATCGCAGAGCTCCGCCTCGACCTGCGCGCAGATCACGCAGACGCGCGCGTCGTGATTCTTCGCCACGTAGTCGCGCACCGCGGCGACGTAGCGGTTCTTCTCGGGCTCGGCGAGGCTGCCCTCGTCCACGTTGCAGGCGTAGAGCACGGGCTTGGTCGTGAGCAGGAAAAATCCCTTCATGCGCGCGCGGTCCTCGTCGTTCGCGGACGGGAGCGTCGAGGCGGGACGCCCCTCGTTGAGATGAGGAATGAGGCGGTTCAGAAGCTCGACGTTGGCCGCCGCCTCCTTGTCCTGCCCTTTCACCTTCTTGAGATTGCGGTCGAGCTGCGCCTCGCAGGACTGCAGGTCGGCGAGCACGAGCTCCGTCGTGATGACCTCGATGTCGCGCACGGGATCGACGCCGCCCATGTTGTGAATGACGTCGTCGTCGTCGAAGCAGCGCACGACGTGCACGATGGCGTCCACTTCGCGGATGTTGGACAGGAACTTGTTTCCGAGCCCCTCGCCTTTGGACGCGCCCGCGACGAGCCCCGCGATGTCCACGAACTCGATGACGGCGGGAACGATCACGTTCGTCCTGGCGATTTTCGCGAGCGGCGCCAGACGCTCGTCCGGCACTTCGACGATGCCGACGTTCGGCTCGATCGTGCAGAACGGATAGTTGGCGGCCTCCGCGTTGCGGGAACGCGTCAGCGCGTTGAACAGCGTGCTCTTGCCGACGTTGGGCAATCCGACGATACCTGCTTGAAGCATAACGAAAAGATTTTCCTTTGAAAAAAAAAGTTGAAGCGGGAATTAAACTCCAATGCCGAGCGTTTTGAAATCACAAACTTTCCCGCGCGCATCGCGCTCCGTCTTCCCGCCCGTCGTTTAATCTTTAACCTTCGGGTTTTAGGCTCTAAACTTTCCCCTCATGGCAGACATTCCCGCAACAGCAGAAAACGA
>JBJEVP010000061.1:0-3368 GCA_051884475.1 Candidatus Spyradosoma sp. | reverse complement strand
CGACCATGAAAGGCATCGTATTGGCGGGAGGCTCGGGAACGCGCCTCTATCCCATCACCAAAGGCGTGTCGAAGCAGCTTTTGCCCGTTTACGACAAGCCGATGATCTACTACCCGATTTCCGTGCTCATGCTCGCGGGAATCCGCGAGATCCTGATCATCTCGACGCCGCAGGACCTGCCGGGATTCCGGCGCCTGCTCGGCGACGGGAGCGATTTCGGCGTGCGCTTCGAATACGCGGAGCAGCCCTCGCCGGACGGACTCGCGCAGGCGTTCATCATCGGAGAAAAATTCATCGGGAACGACGCGGCGGCGCTCGTGCTCGGAGACAACATCTTCTACGGGCAAGGTTTTCCGTCGATTCTCGCGCGGGCGGTCGAAGACGCCGAAAAGCGGGACCGCGCGACCGTGTTCGGCTACTACGTGAACGATCCGGAGCGCTACGGCGTCGTCGAGTTCGACGCGGACGGCAAGGCGCTTTCCATCGAGGAAAAGCCCGCGCGTCCGAAATCGAACTACGCCGTGACGGGACTTTATTTTTATCCGAACAGCGTGGTCGAAATCGCGAAGAACGTGAAGCCCTCCGCGCGCGGCGAGCTGGAGATCACCTCCGTGAATCAGGAATACCTGCGCGCGGGAACGCTGAACGTGCAGAAAATCCGCCGCGGTTTCGCCTGGCTCGACACGGGAACGCATGATTCGCTGCAGGAGGCGGCGACCTTCGTCCAGGTGCTCCAGAAACGGCAGGGGCTGAAGCTCGCCTGCCTCGAAGAAATCGCCTACGGAAACGGCTGGCTTGACGAAGACGCGATCCGCCGCCTGGCGGAACCGATGAAAAAGAACGAGTACGGCAGATACCTGCTGAACCTCGTCGCGTGAAAAAGGAAATCCATGAACATCATTGAGACCGAGATCGAGGGCGTGCTCATCGTGGAGCCGAGAGTCTTCACGGACGCGCGCGGGTACTTTTTCGAAAGCTGGAGCCGCGCCGCGTTCGAGGCGGCGGGCCTGCGCTACGACTTCGTGCAGGACAACCAGTCGCAGTCCGTTTACGGCACGATCCGCGGGCTGCATTTTCAGAAAGGCGCGCACGCGCAGGCGAAGCTCGTCCGCGCGCTCGCGGGAACGGTGCTCGACGTCGCCGTCGATCTGCGCGCGGGCTCGCCGACCTTCGGCCGGCACGTCGCCGTGGAGCTCTCCGCCGAAAACCGCCGCCAGCTCCTCATTCCGCGCAGCTTCGCGCACGGCTTTTCCGTGCTCAGCGAAACGGCCGTCTTCGCCTACAAGTGCGACAATTTCTACTGCAGGGAAAGCGAGGGCGGACTGCGTTTCGACGATCCCGCGCTCGGCATCGACTGGCGCGTTCCCGCGGGAAAAGCCCTGCTCTCGGACAAAGATCGTCTCAACCCGCCGCTGAAGGATTTCGTCCCGTGTTTCTGATCGTCGGCAAGAACGGACAGGTCGCTTCCGAGCTCCGCGCGGCGCTCGGCGGGCGCGCCGTCGCCGTCGGAAGCGCCGAACTCGACGTCGGCGACGCCGACGCCGTGCGCGCGTTTTTCCGCGGGAAGCGCTTCGACGCCGTCGTCAACTGCGCCGCCTACACCGCCGTGGACAAGGCGGAGGACGAGCCCGAGCTCGCCGCGCGCGTGAACGCCGACGGTCCGCGGCACCTCGCCGACGCGCTCGCCGAGACGGGAACGCCGCTCGTGCATCTTTCGACGGACTACGTCTTCGACGGCAGGTCCTGCCGTCCTTACACGGAAGCGGACGCGCCCGCGCCGACGTCCGTGTACGGCGCGACGAAGCTCGCGGGCGAACGCGCCGTGCTCGAACGCGCGGCGACGGCGCTCGTCGTGCGCACGTCGTGGGTGTATTCGGCGCACGGCTCCAATTTCGTGAAGACGATGCGGCGGCTCGGCGCGGAGCGGGCTCGACTCGGCGTCGTCTTCGATCAGATCGGCACGCCGACCTGCGCGGCGGACCTGGCGCGCGCGGTCGCGGAAATTCTGCCGCGGATCGAGGCGGGAACGCGCCGCGTCCGGCATTTTTCGGATGAAGGCGCGTGCTCGTGGTACGACTTCGCACGCGCGGTCATGGAGCTTTCCGGACTCACGTGCGAAGTCGAACCGATTCTGACGCGGGACTATCCGACGCGCGCGACGCGCCCGTTTTATTCCGTGCTCGACAAAAGCGCGATCAAGCGCGACTTCGGCGTCGCGATTCCGCACTGGCGCGACTCGCTCGCGCGCTTCCTCGCGAATCTTCCCTCGGCGCGACCGAATCAACCTTAAACCCTGAACCTTAAACTTTCATGAAAAACATCCTCATCACGGGCGGAGCGGGCTTCATCGGCTCGCACGTCGTGCGGCTCTTCGTCAGGAAGTACCCGCAGTACCGCGTCGTCAACCTCGACAAGCTCACCTACGCGGGCAATCTCGCCAACCTCGCAGACGTCGAGCGCGAGCCCAACTACGCGTTCGTCCGCGCGGACATCTGCGACCTCGAGCGCATGCGCGAAATCTTCGCCGAGTTCGAGATCGACGGCGTGATTCACCTCGCCGCCGAATCGCACGTGGACCGCTCGATCCGCGACCCGTTCACCTTCGCGCGCACGAACGTGCTCGGCACGCTTTCGCTGCTGCAGGCCGCGCGGGAACGCTGGGACGGCGCGTTCGCGGACAGGCGTTTCTACCACATTTCCACCGACGAAGTTTACGGCGCGCTCGCGTTCGACGGCACGCTCTTCACCGAGACGACGAAATACGACCCGCACTCGCCCTACTCCGCGAGCAAGGCGTCGAGCGACCATTTCGTGCGCGCCTTTCACGACACGTACGGGCTGCCGACGCTCGTCACGAACTGCTCGAACAACTACGGTCCGTACCAGTTCCCGGAAAAGCTGATTCCGCTCTTCATCAACAACATCCGCCGCGGCAAGCCGCTTCCCGTGTACGGCAAGGGCGAGAACGTGCGCGACTGGCTCTTCGTCGAGGACCACGCGCACGCGATCGACGTGATCTTCCACCGCGGCAAGATCGGCGACACCTACAACATCGGCGGCTTCAACGAGTGGAAGAACATCGACCTGGTGCGCGCGCTCGTGCGGACGACGGACCGTCTGCTCGGCAACCCCGCGGGAACGTCCGAACGGCTGATCACCTACGTGACGGACCGCGCCGGGCACGACCTGCGCTACGCGATCGATTCGTCGAAGCTGAAGCGCGAGCTGGGCTGGGAGCCTTCGCTGCAGTTCGAGGAAGGGCTCGAACGCACCGTGCGCTGGTACCTGGACAACCAGGCGTGGCTCGATTCCGTCACCTCCGGCGAATACGAAAAATACTACGAAAAAATGTACAAGAACCGCTGACG
>JBJEVP010000060.1:0-3402 GCA_051884475.1 Candidatus Spyradosoma sp. | reverse complement strand
TACCGCCACGAAGATGCTCCGCCTTCAGAATTGACTCCATTGTCCGAAGGAGTAGAATCCTGCACAGATTCGAGAGGAAGAGCAGAAAGGAAGGCTGCCCGATCCGCATCCGGATTCGTCATGAGGATTTTTCCGCCCTCGCTCTCGTTTCGTTGTGCGCGTCTTTCCAGGCGCGCATTATTTTTTTCATCGCTCCAATGCCAGCCGACGACTTCAATGCGGTCTTTTTTCGGGTCCGTGTCGATGACTACGATCGCGCTCTTTCCGTCAACCTTTACGAGAACCCAGTAATTCGGCTTGAGTTTCGGCTTGTCCTTCAGCGCGAAATCAGGAGCGTAAAGGGCTGCAGCCAAAATCTTTTTTCCGTCGGACGCGTTCGTGTCCGGGTGTTCGCGAAGATTCTTCTCGAAAACGTTTTTCTTGATGAGGATTTTTTTCGCGGGAAGTCCGATCGTGTTTCTTGCACGAGTCGTCATTTCCGGCAATTCGACGTCTCTCGACGGAACTGAAAAATCGCTCTCCTCGATCGCATTCACGGCATCCGAGCCTCGACGAATCTCTTCAATTCCGCTCGCAGGCGATTCACTTTCGCTTTTCGTCGCTTCTTGAGACGCTGCATTCTTGCCGCTTCCTTCGGAGCCTGCACTCTCCTCCGCGCGCCGACGCCCGAGCTTCTCCTCGTGCGAATCCACGAGCTTGCTCTTTTCCGCGTGCCACGCACGGAACTTCTCGTAGCATTCCTTGAAATCTTCTTCGGCGAAGGCTTTGTTCGTTTGATGCTCTTCGTCGACCAATTCTTGAAGCGCGCTCATCAGATCTCTCGTGAGACCGAAATCGCCAAGGGTTTGGACTTGCTCGACGCCGTCTTTTACGTGTCCGAACATCCGAGTATACCGTTTCCAAATCTCTTCAAACGCCGGCTCGATTTCTCGCCAGTCCAAGCTCTTTCCGGCGCGAAGGTCGGCGAGCCATTTCTGAACGAGCGCGTCGATTTCCTCGCCCTCGCGTCGAAGCAGCTCGAACTCCGCAGAGGCGCTGCGACGCGCTCCTTCCATCCTCCGCGCTTGAACTTCCGGAGTGTCCGCTTCTTCGAGTTTTACAGCTTCAAGCCTTTTGCCTTCCTTCCACTCGCGAATCAGCTCTTCGTTCGTCATGTCGCGAACGGACTTCTTTTCATTTGCCGGCGACTTGCTTTCCGCGCCTCCGTCTCTTTGTTTTTCGGCGTTCCCGACTTGCTCGCCATTTGCCGGATTCGTTTCCTCCGTCCCGCCTTCCGTCCTTTCAGTCTCTTCCGTCCCTTCTTCACGCGCTCCCGCAGTCTCTGTTCCCGCCGTCTCTGTCTTTGTCTCTGTCCCCGTCTCTGTCTCCGTCTTTGTCTCTGTTCCCGTCTCTGTCTCTGTTCCTTCCTCCGCTCCCGCACCGAGCTTGCCGGCAAGTTCCCTCACTTCCGCCTCGCATAAAACAAAGAAACCCGCGTTTTAAGCGGGTTTCGGAAATGGTGGTCGCGGCAGGACTCGAACCTGTGACCCCAGCAATGTGAATGCTGTGCTCTAACCAACTGAGCTACGCGACCGTAAGCGTGATGCATGATAGTGGACTTTTTCCCGCCTTTTGGCAAGCGCGTTTTTCTCCACGGAGTTTTTTCTTGCGCGACGTTTGAGAAAATACAGAATCTTCGCATTTCTTTATCGAGCGCCCTGCCCGCATCTCCGCAGTCTGAGGGAAAAGTTTCCGTTTCCTTTCATCTTCAGTCCAGATTTTTTCCCATGCAAGTGGTCGCCGATTATATCCAAGAGACGATTTTCGTAGTTTATGCCGTCCTGAGCATCGCGATATTCTTCTTTCTGTTTTCGCGTCTGCGGAAGATGCGCGGAATCGAAATGGACGCCGAGCACCGCGCGCAGAGTCTGGAAATCGCGAAGCGGGAGGCGGAGCTGGCGGCTCGGGACATCCGCACGAAGGCGGAGGAACTCGCGCAGGCCCGAATCGCGGAAGCGGAAAAGCTCATCGAGGAGCGGCAGTCCGCCGCCCGAAAAATCGAACAGAGCGCCGCGGAGACCCATGCGCGCGCGACGGAACTCTCGATGAAGATCGACGAACGCCTTCTCGCCCTGCGTCGCGACGAAGAAGCGCTTTCCGACGAGAAAAAATCGGTCGCGGAGCTGCGCTCCCGATACGAAGCCGGGCTGCTCTCCGCCGCGAATCTCACTCGTGAGGCGGCCCGTGAGGCGGCCGTCGCGCTGGAAATCGAGAACGCGAAGGAGGATTCGAGAAAAATCCGACGGGAGATTCTGGAAAAGTCCGAGGAGGAATACGCCGCGGAAGCGCGACGCATTCTCATAGACACGATGCAGCGCATTTCTCCCCGCATCAACGAGGAAGACACTTCGGAGCTCGTCGCCATTCCCTCGGAGGAAACGAAGGGCCGTCTCATCGGCCGCGAAGGACGAAACATCAAGTGCTTCGAGCAGGTCACGGGCGCGACGCTGATCATCGACGACACGCCGGGCTCCGTGCTCGTCTCCTGCTTCGATCCCTTCCGCCGCCACGTCGCCGCGCTCGCGCTGCGCCGCCTCATCGACGACGGACGCATCCACCCGCAGAGCATCGAATATTTCGTGAAATCCTCCAACGAGGAAGTCCTCGGGAACGCCATCGAGACTGGCGCGAAGACCTGTGAGGATCTCGGACTGTTCAACGTCGACGAACGCATTTCGGAACTGCTCGGGAAACTGCAGTTCCGCCTTTCGGTCAATCAGAACACGCTCACTCACTCGGTCGAAACCGCCCAGCTCTGCGGAATCTTCGCGGCGGAACTCGGCCTGAACGTCTCGCTGGCGACGCGCGCGGGGCTTTTCCACGACATCGGAAAGGCGCTCGACGCGGAGAACGAGACCGCGCACGCGCTCGCGGGAGCGCGCATTCTCCGCCAGGCGGGAGAGGCTCCCGAAGTCGTGAACGCGGTCGAAAGCCACCACCGGGAAGTCGGGCACCAATCGGTCTACGCTCCGCTTCTCATGCTGGCGGACTCCATCTCGGCGACGCGTCCGGGAGCGCGTTCAAGCACGCGCGAAGGTTACGCGGAACGCATCCGCAGCCTCGAAGCCATCGCGCGCCGCTTCGACGGCGTGATCGACGCTTTCGCGATTCAGGCCGGCCACGAAGTGCGCGTCATCGTTTCCAGCGACGAACTGAACGACGCCGAAACCCGCGTGATCGCTCAGAAGATCCGCATGGCGATCGAAGACGAGCTGATGTATCCGGGGAAAATCCGCGTCGTCGTCATTCGCGAATACCGCGTCACGGAAGAAGCGCATTGAGCGAGCCGTCGCGGGAACGCGGAAAAAGCAACTGCGCGCTTGCGCCGGGAGCGGCGGGGCGCGTATTTTTTTTCGCCATGGA
>JBJEVP010000059.1:0-13626 GCA_051884475.1 Candidatus Spyradosoma sp. | reverse complement strand
GCTTCCGCGTCCCCTCGCTCCGCCGCCGCGCGCCATTCCCGCACCTGCTGCGGAGTAGGATTGAACTCTTCCTCCGCATACGCGGGAACAGCGGCGAACGCGCACGCGAGCGCCATCAGAATCAGAGCGATTTTCGACTTCATGGAAATTTCGTTTTTCGGGGCGAGAGGGAGCGGAAACGCGGTCGCGTTCCCGCGGTCAAAGTATGGCGACATTTTTTTCCGAGAACACGCCGCCGCGCAAGTTTTTTTTTTCGCCGAAAGTTTACGCAGGGCTGAAACCCTACGCTGGGCAATCTCGCCCCTTCGGGGCTTGGCGTTCCCTCGCGACGAAAAGAAAACCGCGAAGTTAAAGAAAGTGAAAGAAAGTTCTTTTGAAAAAACTTCAACAAGCGACTGGAAACTTGCCCCGAGCCCCGGCGGGGCGAAATTATTTAGCGTAGGGCAAGCGGACTTGTTCGCGCAGCCCTACGAAAACGGCAAGCAAAACAAAGCGCGCTGTAAGCGCGCGATTGCGGGAACGCACGGGAAAAAATCTCCCGCAGAAAGCCCGCGCGCGTTTGGGGGCGAAGACGTCCACGTCTTCGTCGCGGGGCGCGGGAACGCCGCGCGACGAAAAGAAAACCGCGAAGTCAAAGAAAGTTAAAGAAAGGTTTCTTTTTGGGGAGCGACTTTGCTTCGCGTTTGGAGAAAAAACGTCGTCGTCAGCTCCGCGCTTCGTAGGTGCCGTCGGCCTTGCGGGCGACGCGGCCGTCGAGCTCAAGCAGCAGCAGATTCGCGGAGACGAGCGGGAACGGCATTCCGGCGCGTTCGGAAAGCGCGTCCGGCGAAAGCGCTTCGCCCTCGCCCAGCACGGAGAGAATCTTCCTCGCCTCGGGCGAAACGGGAGCGGCGGCGTTCCCGCCGCGTTCCTCCGCGCAGGCGTTTTCGAGCGCGAGCATCTGCTGCACGGGCGTTCCCGCGAGATCTTCGAGAATGTCCGCGGCGCAGGCGGCGAGCGTCGCGCCCTCGCGTATCAGCTTGTGGCAGCCGCGGGAGCCCGACTGCTCGACGCGCCCGGGCAGCGCGAACACCGTGCGCCCGCATTCCGCCGCGAAATTCGCCGTGATGATGCTCCCGCCCGCGACGTCGGACTCGACGACGAGCACGCCCGCGGACATTCCCGCGATGATGCGGTTGCGCTGCGGGAACGTGCGTCTGTCCGCCTTTTTTCCGAAGGGAAATTCGCTGACGACCGCGCCGCCGCTCCGCGCTACGCGCGAAAAGAGCTCCAGATTCTCCAGCGGATAGACGACGTCGAGCCCGCAGCCGAGCACGGCGACCGTGGCGCCCGGAGCTTCGAGCGCGCCCGTGTGCGCGGCGGTGTCGATCCCGCGCGCTCCGCCGCTGACGACGACCTGCCCCGCCGCGGCGAGCTCCCGCGAAATCATCCGCGCGTTCGTCGTGCCGTAGAGCGACGCGCGGCGCGTGCCGACGACGCCGACGGTCCGCTCGGACGCGATCGCCTCCGCGTTCCCGCGCACGTAAAGCCCGATCGGCGGATCCGCGATTTCCTTCAGCAGCGGCGGGAACGCCGCGTCGAAAAACGGGACGAACTTCGCGCCGGAGGCGGCGAGCGCGCGTTCCTCCTTTTCAAGATCGAACGCGAAGCGCCATTCCGCGATTCTTTCTCCGAGCGCCGCGCCGATTCCGGGAACGGAGCGGAGACGGGATTTTTCCGCGGAAAGCACGGCGACGAGATCGCCGCCGAACGCGTCGAGCAGACGGCGGCAGGCGACCGGACCGACGCCGGGAACGCCGTTCAGAATCAGGGCCGCCTGTGTCCGGGTGAGCATGCGCGGGGAAAAAGGGTTTCAGCGTCCGGAGACCAGCGGCACGAGGATTTCGCGCAGGCGGGCGCGCTCCGCCGCGGGAACGGCGGACGGATTCACGGGCGAGCTCCAGCCGCCGTCGGCCGCGCCCGCGGAGGCGGCGTCGAGCGAATCGAGCCAGGCGAGCGCCTCCTTCCAGATCGCGGGATCGGGACGCCGCATCTGCGAGAGCGTGCGGATCTCCGCGGGAACGTTGAGCCGCGACAGCGAATCCGGCGACGCGAGCTGCAGCGAAAGCCAGTCCGCGCGGACCTGCGAATGCCACGGGAACGCCTTGAGCCCCGCCGTCGCGATGCGCCCGGCGAGATCGTCGCGTCCGATGCGGCGGAAATGCCGCACGACGGCGAGATAGTTTTCCGGCGAAACCTCCTTGTTTTCCAAAAACTGACCCAGAAGCACTTCGGAATGAGCCCGCAGGGACTCGGACTTTTCGGGGTCGCGCTCGAGCTTCGCCGCCTCCGCGTAGGCGGACGCGAGCACGGCGGAAATCACGGTGCGGAACTCGTCGAAGACGTTCGGATCCGAACCCGAGGACTGCACGTAGGCGGAAATCGCCTCCTCCGGACGGTTCGCCGCGACGAGCGACTCCACCGCCGCCGCCACGAACAGCCCGCGCTCGAAATGGTTGTTCCGCGCCGTGGCGAGACAGCGCAGCGCCAGATCGGGCAGCCCCTGTTCCGCAGCGAAGTTCGCGAGCGCGACGAGCGCGCTCTGCGACAGCGAGAACTGCGCGAAGATGCCTTCGAGCTCGCGCCCGAAAGCGGCCTCGTCGCCGAGTTTTCTGTAGGCGAAAAGCCGGCGCAGACGCGGCCCGAGCACGTCGGGATTCTCTTCGAGCTGGCGCTTCGCGACGTCGAGCACGGCCTTGTAGTCGCCCGTTTCCGAGAAGAATCGGGAAAGCTGATTGAATATCGGCTCGCGCTTGTCCGAAGGAAATTCGGAAACGCTCTTTTCGAGCAGCGAGACGGCGGCGGCGCGGTCGCCGGAGGCGAAGACGCAGCGCGCGCGCAGAATCCGGGCCTGCACCGAATCGTCGAGGCGTTCCCGCGAAATCAGCGCGAGCGCCTCCGCGCAGCGGCCGCGGTTGTAGAGCGCGAACGCTCCCGCGAGCGCGACGAGCCGGCGGGTGCTCTCGGGCGTCTTCGGATTCTTCAGAATTTTTTCCGCCTGTTCGGAAGCGACGTAGTCCTGCTGAAGCTCGGAGAGCATTTCGAAATATTTGGAGAAATACGCGTCGGTGACGGGCGCGTCGAGGTCGATGAACTTCAGCCCGGCGTGCATGAGCTTGAGCGCGGTGGGTGTGTCCCCGCCGTAGGCGTCCACGAGCGAGGCGAGAATGAGGCGCGCGCGGCAGTTGCGGGGATCGGCGCGCGCGGCGATCTGCGCGGCGTTCAGCGCCGCCTTGTAGTTCTTGTTCTTGCGGGCCTCGTCGGCGATTTCGGTGAAGCGCGCGGAAATCTTCCTGAAATGGCGCGCGCGGATTTCGGGGAAGTTCTCCGGCTCGGCGGACGCCTCGGCGAGCGAAAGGCGCACGGACGTGCGCAGCTTCTCGTCGGTGATGATGTCCGTCTTTTCGAGCAGGCGCTTCGCGGCGGCGGCGACGTCGCGCGGATTTCCGTAGAGCGTCAGGTCCGCGAGCGTGATCAGGTTGAACAGCTCTCCGTTTTCCGAAACTTCGGCGCGGGCCGCGTTCGCGGGAACGGCGCTCGCCGCCGGCAGTTTCTGACCATAAGATTCGGGGGACGGAAAGGAAAATGTGCTCATCGCTGCGAGTGCAAAAAGGATTTTTTTCACGGAGAAAGATAAAAAACTGATTCCCGCGCTTTTTCAACGGATAACTGCGCCGAGCGCGCGGACCTCGAGGGCGGAGGCATGCGGCGGAAACGCCGCCGCGCCCGGGAAAAGACTCTTCCGCCGGCGGGGCGAAACCCGTTCCCGCAAAAAAATTCGCGCGGCGTCCCCAACTTCTGATTTCCAAATGAACGGCGCGCTCCCTATACTTGCGGGAACGATGAACAAAAAGACGACGAACGCGGAATCGCTCGAAAAACTCTGCGCGCTGCGCAATCACGGGAGCAAGTTCGGCATAGACCGCATGCGCCTGCTCGCCGCGGAAATCGGCGAGCCGCAGAAGAACTTTCCGAGCCTGCACCTCGCGGGAACGAACGGCAAGGGCTCCACGGCGGCGATGCTCGAAAGCGTCCTGCGCGCGCACGGGCTCCGCGTCGGGCTCTACACCTCGCCGCACCTGCTCAAGCTCGGCGAGCGCATACAGGTGAACCGCGAACCGCTCTCCGACGAGGAGATCCTCGCCGAGGCAGAGACGCTCCGGAAGGCCGCCGCGCGTTTCGGCGAGCCCGGCGACGAGGACTACCCGTCGTTCTTCGAGTTCATGACCGCGATGGCGTTCCGCCGCTTCGCGCGGGAACGCTGCGACGCCGCCGTGCTCGAGACCGGACTCGGAGGACGTCTCGACGCCACGAACGTCGTCCTGCCCGAAGTCTGCGCGATCACGTCCGTCGGGCTCGACCACACGGACATGCTCGGGCACACGCTGCGGGAAATCGCCCGCGAAAAGGCGGGCATCGTCAAGCCCGGCGTCCCCGTCGTCATCGGAAAACTCCCGCCGGAAGCGGAGGAGGAAATCCGCGCGGCGGCGCGGGAACGCGGAGCCGAGGTCGTCTCCGTGCGCGAAAATTTCGCCGACGAGGACGCGCTCCCGCGCACGAATCTCTTCGGCGCGCACCAGCGCGGGAACGCGGGAACGGCATGGCTCGCGGCGAAGATCTTTCTCGAAAAGACGGGGCGTCGCTTCGACGCAGGGAAAGCCCGCGAGGCGCTCGGAAACGTCGTCTGGCGCGCGCGTTGGGAGAAGATTCCGCTCGCGGACGGACGCGGGCTGATTCTCGACGTCGCGCACAACGCGGAAGGCGCGGCGGCGCTGGACCGCTCGCTCGCCGCGCTCGTCGCCGAGACGGGACGCCGCCCGCAGATCGTCACGGGCGTCCTCGGCGAAGAACGCGCCCGCCCGCTCGTCGCCGTTTTCGCGAAGCATGCGGCGGCCATCCGCTTCGTGCGGCCGAATCAGGACCGCGCCTGCACGTTCGAGGAGCTCGAACGCTGCGTTCCCGCGGATTTCCGCGGAGAAATCGCCGAAACGAGCGTCGCGGAGCTGTTCCCGCGCGCGGGCGTCTGCGCCCTGCCCACGCCGGACGGCGAGACGATCGTCGTCGCGGGCTCGTGCTATCTCGCGGGCGAAGTGCTCGCCGCGCTCGCGGGAACGCGCCCGGACTCCGCGCTTCAGGACAAACTCACGAAAAGCTGACGCGGCGGCGGAAGAATCCGCAAAAAAAACCGGGAGCGGAGAGCCGTAAACGACGCGGACCGCGTCCCGGCTCTTCGCTCCCGACAGGCGAAGCTCGGAGGTTTACCAGCCGATGCGGACGCCCACGTTCGCGTTCACGCCCGAATAGTCTTCGCGCAGTTCCGTCAAAACTCCGGCGAAGGCGGAAACGTCGTCCCTCAGCGGCGCCGAAAGCGTCGCGCCGAGACGCAGCGCGCCGGCTCCCGGCTCGTCATACTTCATTCTGAAGGAGGCGCCGCCCTCCGTGAACGCGGCGTCGACGTCGACGTCGCGGTCGCCGAAATCCCTCGTCAGCAGGGCGGACACTCCGAAGCGCACGCGTTCTTCCGCGCCGAAGGGATTGCCCAGCGAAAATTCCGCGCGTCCTCCGACTCCGGCCTGCGCCGAAAACGCCTTCTGCCTGTCGTAGCGGAGCGTCGCCGACGCGCCGCTTTCCGTCCAGGAGGAGATCTCGTTGAACGCGGCGCTCAGCGAGAGCACCGGAGCGAGCGTGACCCAGTCCGTCGGCTCGAAATCGAAGGACGCCTCGTAGGCCGCCGCCACGGAGGAGCCGTTCGTTTCTCCGTCGGCGCGTCCGCGGTAGGCGCCGTAGGCGAGCGAGCGCGTCGTCTCGTAATCGTGAGCGACGAAGGAAAGCGCCGCGCGCTGCTCGAATTTCTCCTTGCGGTGCCGCACGTAGAAATCCGCGGAGACGGCGTCGTCCCGAACCTTGTTCCCCGCGCCGTTCAGATTGGAATGTTCGTATCCGAGAGCGAATCCCGCGAGGAGATCGTCCGAAAAAGCGCGCTCGATTCCGGCCGTGACTCCGTTCATGCGGCGCTCCCAGCCGATGCGGTCGAAGTCGGAGGAGACGTCGTCGTAGGATCCGACGTACTGCACCCAAACCCCGGCGGAGGAACGCCCGAGAGCCGTTCCCGTGCCGACCGCGTTCATCACGGAGCGCTGGTGATTCCGGACGCCCTGAATCTGCGCGGGCATCATCGAGGTCAGGTGCAGCGCGCCGAGATCGTCGAGAGCCGCCGCCGTCTCCCGGGACGTGAGCCCGGAAAGCGCCCGCGTAAAGTCCGTTTCTCCGGGAAGCGAGACGAGCGCTCCGGCGACCGCGCGCTGATTCGCGTTGAACAGCGCGCCGCCGAGCCCCGCGGCCGCCGCCCGGAAGTTCGGAGAAAACACGACGGACCTGCCGTCGGAAGAAAGCGACGCGTTGGCGTAGACGAATCCGGGGCCTTCGACTTCCAGCGCGCCGTAACCGAAGGCGACGCCGTCGCCCTCGACGAGCGCCACGGAGACATCGCCGTCCACGACGACCGAAAGATCCGTGCGCACGACCGCCGTCGCGAAACGCAGATCCGCGCCCGTCCCCGTAACTTCAATCACGTCCGAGGAGTCCAAAGAATACACGTCGTGGACGATTTTCGCCGTCCCCGAGGAAGAAGCCGACGCGAAGAACGCGACCGTCGACGCGGCCGGGGCGGCCGGCGCTTCGGAGATTCCGCCGACGGAAAGGCGCGACGCCGAGACGCGGTCGCCGATTTCCGTCGTCGTTCCGCGGGCCGCGGAAAACGTTCCCGCGATGCTCGCCCCGTCCTGCACCGTGAACGTGCCCGCCGCGACGGAGACGTTCCCGCCGAACGGCGAAGCGAGCACCGAATCGCCCTCCTCGATGCGCAGCGTTCCCGCGAAGGGCGTGGCCGCGATCGAGAGCGTTCCCGCCCCCGACTTCGTCACGGTTCCCGATCCGCCGGAAACGAAATCGAACGCGATCGCGTCCGCCGACGAAAAGCGCAGACTGCCGTCCACCGTGATTTCGGGGAGAGTCGAGACGTCGGTGTCCAAGGTGAGGTCGACGGAGCCGCCTTCCGCGATTTCGAGCGCGTTCGCGCTCTGCACGTTATAACCAGCGTTCGTGTTGTCGATGTCGGAAGACCTGAACTTCGCCGTTCCCGTCACGAGAATTCTGTTCGCCTGAAGCCGGCCGAAAGTGGGAACGGGGTCCGCCTCGAACTCCACGTTGCCGGCGAGCGTCAGAGTCTCCTCGGCGAAGAGCGTGCGGACGGTTCCGCGGACGTCGCCTTCGATCGTCAGATTTTTGGCGAGAACGGTGATGCCGGTGCCGGAGACGTCGCCCGTCACCGTGATGTCGCGGGAAAGCCCGGTGCTCGGACGGACGGGAGCGACCTCTCCCCACACCTGTCCATAGCCGCTGCCGCTGAACGTGATCGATTCCACCGTGCAGTCCACGCCGAGGACGATCATGGATCTGGCGCCTTCCAGAACGAAGCGGGAGACGTTCCCCTTGTGTATGTCCACCATAGTCGTACGCATGGAGGAATCGGAGAAAACGGAGAGCGTGCCGATCACGGCGTTTTCGTTGTTCACGGTGAGGGCGGAACCGTTTTTGATCGCGACGGTACCGACGTTCACCTCTTCGTCCCCGTCGATGTAGACCCCCGAGACCGGACCCAGACACTCGATGGATTCGGCTTCTCCCCCGCTGAGAGCATACCGGGTGCCGTCGCCGAGAATCACCTCGCGCACGCGGCCGCCGGTCTGATTGAAGACGACCCCGTCGAAGACGTCGACCACGCCGATTTCTCCTCCGGAAAAATTGATTTCGCACGCGTTTTCCGCGAACAGAGCGCCGACCGTGCCGCCGCCGATCTTCAGCGACGCGGCGTCTCTCGCCACGATCTCCGCCGTGGCTCCGACATTCTGCGTGAAATGAACCGTGCCGTCCGCGCCTCCGCCCGAGACCTCGACGCGTCCGAGTTCGGGAGCGGGATCGCCCTCCGCGGAATGCAGTCTCGTCATCGTCAGCCGGGCTCCGTCGGAAATCCGGGTCGTTCCCGCGACGGACACGAAACCGTCCACCATCACGACGTTCACGCTTCCGCTCAGCGTGAAGTCTCCTCCGAACTCGGCGTCGCCCTGAACGGCCACGCCCGTGAGCGACGAAGGATCGGTGTTGACGATTTCCACGGAGCCCGTGACCGTCAACTGATGCTCGTTCCTGTCTTCAAGGAAAATCAGACTTCCGCCCGTAGCGCGGAACGTTCCGTCGATTGTGGCGCCGTAAACGTAAGCGGTCGCCGTGTCGATGCTGAGGCCGCCGGCCGACGTGCCCTCGTTCAAGGTCACGATTCCGGACGAATGCGAAATCGTTCCCGCGACGGAAGCGCCGTCGGAGAGCTCGAGTCCCCCTCCTTGAGACAGGTTCACGTCGCCTCCGATCGTTCCCCCGACAAGGTCGATTATTCCGGAATTCGCCGAAACGTCCCCCGTGACCACGCCGCGGATCGTGTGAGAGACGCCGCTCCCGCTGTTGACGACCGAAAGGTCGCCTTCGATTCTTCCGTCGACGCTGATCGGCAGCGCCAAGGAAGCCCCGGAGACCGTGACGTCGCCGACGACCCGGCCGGAAGTTTCGCTCACGACGAGCCCCTTCACGGTCGCCCCGCCGTTGAGCGTGAGCGTGCCGGACACGGTCGCCTGCGCCAGCGACAGGTCGCCGGAGACGAGCAGGTCCGCGCCCTCGGAGACGTAAAGTCTGCCCTCCGACGTCGCGAGGACGGACGAGAAGACGACGTCGGAAGCGGAGACCGTGATCGAATCCGAAGCGGTCGCGGCGGAGTCGAAGCGGACGTCCCCGAAGTCGAGCGGCGTTCCCGAAGAAGAAATCGTGAACTGAGTTCCGGAGGCGAGCGTCGTCGTTCCCGAAATTTCGGCGAAGGCGTCTCCGCCGAATTCGATCGTTCCCGCGGCGACCGAAAGATTGTCCGCGGAATAATCGCCGCTCGTCACCGAGGAGTCGAGCGCGGCGTCCGCCGCGTTCGCCGCGGGAACGCCGGCGGAGAACATGCCTGCGGCGAACAGGAGCGCAGGAGCGGCAAGAAGCCCCTTGACGCCTTTGGCGCGGGCAAGGAAGCGGGAGGAATGGTTTTTGTTTCGATGTGCGTTCATTGTGTGTTTTTTTTGTTTGGCTGTGCTGTGTATGTTTCGGCGGAGAATATCGAATTGGAAAATCGCAGAGCATGAGCGTTTCCTCGAATCCCCGATGAAAACTCGCGCCGCGGGGAAAACCGCGAAGCGTTTTCGTTCCGAATCGGAAAATTTCTCCTCCGGGCGACGAGGCCTTTCGGGCGATCCGAAACCGCGAAGCAGAAATTGCCGGACGTTCCCCGCCCGCCGCATCGGCCTCCGAATCCGCGATTCCCGTTCCTCCGGCTTCGTTCCGGACCGACTCGGATTTTTCCGGAGATTCAAAAAAAACTATCTTAAAGATAGTAAAAATATGCTTGCCCTGCGATTTTCCAAATCGCAACACATTTCAGTTCGGAAGAAACGCTCCGGGCATTCAGGAAAAAATCCTGAAGAAACGCACGCCGGAAAGCCTACTTTCCGGGAGGCTTCTTTTTCGCCTCATTCGAAAAGTTCGAGGACGCGGAGCGCGACGGCGTCGGCGACGAGCAGTCCGCGCGCGGTCGGGCGCCAGACGCTTCGCGGGAACGCGGATTCGAGATAGCCCTCTTCGCGCAGCGCGTCGGCGAACTCCGAGACTTTTTCCGGCACGGGAACGCCGAAGCGGCGGGCGAGCGCGTCGGCGTCGAAACCCTCCGCGAGCCGCAGTCCGAACGCGAAGGCGTCCTCCATGAGCGAGCGCGGAGAGAGCTCGACGACGTCTTCGCGCGCGGGAACGCCTTCCGTGAGCGCGTCGAGCCAGCGCGCGAGGTCCGCGGGATTGCGGAACCTTCGCCCTCCGCACTGCGAAGCGGCGGACGGCCCGTAGCCGAGCCATTCCGCCATCCGCCACGTATTCAGATTATGTATGCACTCGCGTCCGGGCCTCGCGTGATTGGCGACCTCATACTGCGCGTAGCCCGCCTCGGCGAGCCGCGACCACGTTTCGAGATAAAGTTCCGCTTCGCGCTCGGGAGATTTCTCCTCGGGAGAAAAGTTCCCGGAGCGGCGAATCCGGGAGAGCAGCGGAGCGTCGTCCTCCAGAATCAGGCAATACGCGGAAAGGTGCTCGGGAGCGAGCGCGACCGCCGTGTCCAGATCGCGCCTCCAGCGCGCGGAATTTTCGCCGGGAACGGAAAAAATCAGATCGAGATTCACGTTGTCGAATCCCGCCGCGCGTATCGCCTCGTAGGCGGCGAACACGCTCCTGGGCGAATGCCTGCGGCCGAGCAGCGCGAGCGTCTCCGCGTCGAACGACTGCACGCCGAGAGAAATGCGGTTCACGCCGCGTTCCCGCAGCACGCGGAGCTTGTCCGCCTTGACCGTTCCGGGCGCGAGCTCGACGCTCCATTCGGCGGGAACGCGCCCGCCGTTCGCCGCGACGAGCATGTCCGCGAGACGGGCGAACTTCTCCGCGGAAAGCACGCCGGGAGTCCCTCCGCCGACGAAGAACGTGTCCGCGACGCGCGGGAACGGCGCGAGCGACAGCTCCCTCTCCACGCCGGCGAGCCACGCGTCCACGCTCGCGCGGCGCGGCTCCTCGCGGTAGAACGCGCAGTAGTCGCACGCCGTGCCGCAGAACGGCACGTGCACGTAAACGCCGAAGGGAGACGCGTCCACGGGCGGAACCTTCCTATTCCTCCGCGTCGGCGCGACTCTTGGAGATGCCCCTCGCGATCAGAAAGATTCCGAAGAAGGCGACGAAGTGCCCGAGCGTCTTCACGACGAGCGCGGCGTTGTGATGCAGTCCTTCCAGCTCGGGGGCGAGGAGCCGGGCGACGGCGACGCCCGCCAGGGCGGTCAGCGTTCCCGCGATCCAGAAACGAGGAATCTTTTTCATGGACACAAACATTGACCGAAAGCCGGACGGCATCAAGGAAAAAGGAGGAGCGCCGGGGCGCGGGAACGCGGCGGCGTCTCGGCGCGAAAAAAAAAGACAGGCGGGAAAGGCCTGTCTTTTTTTCTGCTCGGAATGAAGCCGGCTTCAGCCGCTGATCATCGGCACGAGCGCGATATAGACGCCCGTGAAGATGGCCGAGGTGATGACGCCGGAAATGTTGATGCCGAGCGCGTCGGGCAGAACGATGACGTCGGGAGCGACGCGGGAGATTTCCTTCTGGGCGATCTTCGCGCAGGTCGGCACGCAGGAGATGCCCGCGATGCCGCAGACGGGATTGAAGCGGCGCCCCGTCAGCATGTACATGATGTAGCCGCCGATGATGCCGCCGACCGCGGAGACCGTGAGCGCGAAAATGCCGAGCACGAGCAGGATGAGCACCTTTTCGTCGAGCAGAGTCCGGGCGCTGCAGAGCAGCCCGAGAATGAGCCCGAGGAAGAACGTGCCGCCGTAGAGGAACACCTGGTCGATGAGACGGATGAAGGACTGAATCCCCGCTTCGCGCACCGCGATGCCGACGAAGAGCGAGCAGAACAGCGGCGCGCCCACCGGGAACAGCAGGCAGAGCACCGTGCAGGTGACGACCGTGAAGGCGATCTTTTCGTTCGCGGTGACCTTGATCGGCTTCTTCGCGGGCTTGTTGCGCACCTTGCGGAGCGTTTCGGGAACGAGGAAACGGATCAGGAACGGATACGCGCCGTAGGTGATGCCGAGATACAGATAGGCGACCACCGTGACGGGAACGAAGAGATCCTTGGCGAGCTTCAGCGACGTGAAGAGCACCATCGGGCCGTCCGCGCCGCCGACCATCGCGATCGAGGCCGCTTCGCCGTAGTTGAGACCGCAGGCGATCGCGACCGGGAACGTGACGATGGTGCCGAGCTCCGCGCAGAACGCGACGAACACGCTCTGGAACGGACGCGCCATCAGGAAGCCGACGTCCAGAAGCACGCCGATGCCCATGAAGATGAAGCACGCGATGAGATTGTTGCTGAACGCGTAGTTGTAGATCGGCTGAATCCAGTCCTTCTGCATCAGCGCGACGAGATTCGTCTCGCCCTGCACGAGCGGCTCGACGTTGAGGTCGCCCTGCAGCACGACGTTCCCGCGGAGCTCCTGCCGCGTCCCGCCGTCGATGATCTTCAGCGTGCCTTTCTTGAGGAAACCGACGATGTCGTTCCTGCTCTTGACGTGAATGTATTTGTCCGGCTGCGCCGATTTTTCGGCGAAGTCCGCGTCGCCCTCGATCGTGAAATAACGCACGTCGGAACGGTTTTCCGAATTGATCCAGCGCGCCTCCGAAGCGCGTTCGGACTCCACCGCCGTCGTCGGATCGAGGTAAAGATTGCCGGCGTTGGCGACGATCATTCCCAGGCCCATCGGAATCATCAGCAGGGGTTCGAGCACGCCCTTCTTCCCGAGGAAGACGAGCACGCCCCCGAGAATGATGAGGCCGATGCCCGTCCAGCAGAGCACGGACGGAGAATCGACGAGCGTCGTGATGCCTTCGAACAGGCGCCGGACGATGTCTGTAATGTCAATGTTGTTCATGGGTTTTCTTTCGGAACGCGGGAACGGCGCGAAGCGGAGAAAAGGCGTCCCGCCCTTTCATGCCGCCGAAAGCCGCGCGGCCCGCGTTCCCGCGGCTCAGCCCTTTTTGCTGAAGATGTGCAGAAACAGATAGATGCCCTTCACGAGAAGCGCGAGCACGACGGCGACGAGCGCCGCGATCAGCACGATCCACGGAAGCCAGTTCAGCGCCGTTTCGAGAGACGCCTCCTGCGCGGCGGGAAGCGCCGACGCCGTTTCCGCAAGCAGTGAAAACATAACGCCTCCGCGAAAAAATTAGGAGATGACCGCGAGGATCTGACCTTCCTCGACGCCGTCGCCGACGCCGACGTTGATCGCGGAAACCGTGCCCGCCTTGTTCGCGTAGATGTAGGTGTTCATCTTCATCGCTTCGATCGTCAGAATCTGATCGCCGTCCTTGACGGAGGCGCCGACCTTCGTGTCGATCGAGACGACCTTGCCCGCGAGCGGGGAAGGCACGCCGGACGCGCCGGCGGGAACGGCCGCGGGAGCGGCGGCGGGAACGGGAGCCGGGGCCGGAGCGGGCGCCGGAGCCGCGACGGGCGCGGAAATCGGAGCGGAGGCGACGGGGGCCGGCGCGGGAGCGGCCGGAGCGACGGACGCCGGAGCGGCTTCGCCTTCGATTTCGACGGAAACTTCATAGACTTTTCCGTCAACGGTGACTTTAAGTTTCTTCATGATGAGGGATTCTTTCTTTAAGAGGATTGAAAAGTTTTCTGAAAAATCTCAGCGCGGAAGCGTGTGCGAGGAATAGACCTGGCGACGGCCTTCCAGCGACCAGAGCGACATCAGCTGCTCGATGTCGGGTGCCTTCGCGGGAGCGACGTTCGTGATCGCGTAGCGCCTGCCGCGCAGGACTACGGCGACGGACGCGGCGATCACCGCCATGACTTCCGGAGGAATCGCGCCGGCGGGAGCCGGAGCTGCGGCGGAAACGGGAGCCGCCGG
>JBJEVP010000058.1:0-13680 GCA_051884475.1 Candidatus Spyradosoma sp. | reverse complement strand
TGGCGTTTCCGAATTTTACGTAGGGTTAAAACCCTACGCTGGACAATCTCGCCCCTTCGGGGCGCGGTGGCGTTGGGGGCGAAGACGTCCACGTCTTCGCTGCGGGGCGCGGGAACGTCGCGCGGCAGATGTTCGCTTCCGGGCACACGAGCGCCGCGGGAACGAAGGCAGGAATGCCTTCGCCCCCAAGGGCCGCCGCGAAAAATCACGCTTTCGCGTCGCGCTTGAAAGACGCCCGGCAGACTTCCGCCTGGCGGCTGAAGTCGTCGGCGTAGGCGTCCGCCTCTCCGCCGCCGACGAACGCGAGTTCCGCGAAAACCTTTTTTCGGAACTTCTCGACCGCTTTGCGGACGCCTTCGCATTCCGAATAAGTCCGCGTTCCCGCCGCGATCGCCTTCGACACGTCTTCGAAATATTTTCGCGACGGCACGAAACGCCCGCAGACGGAAATTTCCTCCGAGCGCCTCGACGGATCCCACCCGATCTTCGGATAGCACAGCCCCGTCCGCGCGTCCGGGCGCGTCTTGTCCGCCTCCGTGCCGTGTCCGCGCGCGAGCAGCTCGCAGTTTTCCCGCGTCAGCCCGCACAGAACGAACGCGCCTTTCTGCCGCGCGACGCGCGGGTTCGACATCCGGGGATACACCACGTAGTTGCGGGAACAGTCCTCGCGGACGCGTTTCAGCAGAAAATCCTCGTCGAAATCCGCCCGTTCCTGCGCGACCTCGTGACGCAGACGTCCCGAATTGAACCGCTTCTTCATGCGCGCGACGGCGGAAAGCGTCGCGACCAGGTCGCTGTCCAAAAACTTCTCGCGTTCCCGCGGCACGCGCAGGACAAGCACGCTCGGCACGAAAAACTTCCCGCAAGGCGAATTGAGCTCGCGGAGCACCTCGTCCGCCTTCCACCCGTCCACCGCCATGAACCACGCCATCGCCAAATCCGTCGAAATGTCGATGAGCCGCGTCGGGAAGCCGTAGTGCTGCATCTGGCAGAGCTTGTCGAACGTCGTCGGGCAATTCGCGAACAGCGCGGGAACGCGGTTCTGCGCGTCCTGAAAAATCTCGTTCTCTTTGCTCAGCAAGTCGCCGCCGCGCAGGAGGCCGGGCGTCGGGTCGGGGAAAACCGCGCATTCTCCGCGAAAGAAATAGCGCGCGTCCGCGTCGTCCTTGAAACCGCCGATTCCCGCGTCCAACAGCGCCCCGAGCGAATCGAACGTCGTCATCTCCGCCGCGTGCGGCGGGAACGGCACGTTCCCGAATTTCGGAAAATCTCCCGGCATGTCGAAACGGTTCCCGCGCAGCTCAAAAACGAGCCTTAAAGCCGACGATTTTTCCGACGCCTTCTTCAAGCTTAAGAACAACACGGCTTCCTCGACAAGCGAGGATCGCATTGAAAATCGCTAAGTCGGAAACATTCAGACTCGCTTGACCATTTTCATCAAGCGGAATTTGTTCTACCGAAGCATCGTTTTTTGCCGAAAACGGCGTCTTGACATCCTCTTCAATCAAGATACCAAAACGGTTGTCCGGAGAAATCAGATTCGATCTGCCGAAAATATCATTCGGAATAATCCGAACTTTGTACGTGTTCGAAGAAGCCTTTTTGTTTTTTATATGAACAATTTCCCCGCCGACGATTTCACATTCCAGTAAATAATTTGCCATATGATTTTTCCTTTTGTTGAGGGTTAAAAATTACTCTGCGGGATCGAGGACGACGCGGAAGCCGAGGTTTTTTCGGCGCCAACCTGGATCCGAAATGCTTGTATTCGAAGACCGACAGTCAAACCAGTCCCCATCATATCCGCCCCCTCCGATAACATAATCTACTCCGCGAGTCAGATAGGAGGGACGCGTCGGCTTCCAAATCGTTTCAGTCCACTCCCACACGTTCCCCTGCATGTCGTAGAGTCCGAAGGCGTTCGATTCCTTTTGCCCGACGGGATGCGTCGTGCCTCTGCTGTTGCCTTCATACCACCCCGCGCGCGCCAAGTCCGCATGCGAAAAGATCGTGTAATCGCAATCTTTTTTCGTCGTTCCCGCGCGGCACGCATGTACCCACTCGTCTTTCGTCGGCAGGCGATATCGCTGCGTCGCGGAAATCCGCCCCGCCGCGCGTTCCCGCTCCGTCAGTTTTTTGCAGAACGCCGTCGCGTCGTGCCAAGAAACCATTTCCACGGGGAGACACCACCACCTGCTGAAGTGCGACGGATTCTTTCCCATCACCGCGTTATATTCCCTCTGCGTCACTTCGTATTTGCCGAACGCGTAGTTTCGACCAGGTATTTTTATTGTCAGGGGAACGGAAAACAGTGCTACGGATTTCAACATGGGTTTGAGCTCGCGGTTCTCCCAGGCGAGTGAATTCTTCGCGAGCGCGGCGTCTGCCGCCGCAAGCTGCTCGGACGTCGCCATCGCCGCCTTGTGTTTGAAGAACGCGTCTTTGATCAGCGCCGCCCATTCGGCTTCGCGGAATTCGAGCGCGTCGATTTTTTCGCAAAGCGCGCAATGCCCCGCGTCGTACACCGTCGGGCGATTCATCACGCGCAGATCTTCCGCGAGCGCGTCGCGGAGCTTTTTCGTTTCCGCGCAGTTCTTGCGGAAGCGCTCGAAGATCGCCTGCGATTCGGGCATGTATTGCCGCGCGAATTCTTCGTGGTTTTCCGGCGCGGCGAACGCGGCGGGCACGCCGAGCGCCGCGAACGCGACGAAAAGAACGGTTTTCAGTGAAGTCTTCATTTTGATTCCGATTCCGTAAGGTTGATTTTTTCGACTTCCGCGAAAAGCGCGGCGAGTTCTTCGTCCTTGGCGGCGAGCTCGTCGGAGGAGATCACGCCGATTTTGAACTGCGAATAATAATCCGTCAGCGTGTAGCGCAGCTGCCAATAGTTCGCGGCAAGTTCCAGACAGCGAGCTTTCGCCGCGGAGTAAACCGGATTTTCTTTTTGAGAATTGTTCGCCCTTCGGTGACTGATGTGTCGAGGATTGGTGTCATCCGGACTGAAATTCGGATCTTCTGCTTCCAGCGCCGCAACGAGCTCTTTGAGATTCGCTTCCGTTTCGAGATACCTCGTTCTCGCTTTTTTGCATTGTTCCGCAAGCAGAGGCATATGCTCTTCGCCGAAGGCGTCCAGAAGCGCCCGCCCGCGGGAACGTTCAGACTCGGAAAGCGTCTGTTCCGTCAGGAAAATCTCCTCCTGCAGGCGCTGGAAGATCCGCTGTTTTTCCGCCTTTATGACATTCTTACATATCCGCTCTCTGACCTCCTTCAGCTTTGCTTCGAGCTTCGGCTTCGTCGCGAGCGCAAGGCCCGCGTTCCAAATCTCTTCACAGATTTTCACTTCCCGTTCTGCGGCGTAATCGACAGAGATTTTCTCAATGACGCTTTCGACGTAGACGCTCGTCTGCGCCTCATCTCCGGACTGGATATACTGGTGAATTTTTTCGCTCGGGCCGGCGCATCCCGCGATGAACGGGAACGCGGCGAGCGCGAGCAGGGAGAGCGTTTTTACGGTTGTTCTGTTCATGGAGCAGCTTCGTTGAAATTCGCGGGAACGCTCAACTTTCGAGGAAGTCTTCGGCGGACTGGCGGCGCGCCTTGTCGGGATCTTCCTCCGTGACGTCGTCGAGCGAGAGCTTCGTCGGATCTTCGTCGATTTCGAGCGCCATGTCCTTGATCGTGGCGAGCACGTCGGAAAGCGCGTCGATTTCGCCGAGCGCCTGGTTCATCTTCACCTGCTCGAGCTGGAGCACGAGCTTGCGGCGGATCGAGCGCAGTTCGCGCGACTTCGTCTTCAGCACGCCCTGGCGGATTTCGACTTTTTTGACGACGACGCCGTTCGTCGATTCCTGCTTTTTCGCGAGCTCGACGCGTTCGAGCGCGTCCGCGACCTTTTCCGCAAGGTCTTCCTCGGAAAACTCGAAGCCGTTGATCGTGACGGGGAAGGAGCCGCCGTCGGACTTCGCGAGCCTGTACTGCTTTTTCGCCTCGTCGAGAAACTTCGTGTAGCGGCGGATCGCGCTCTTCGCCTCGTCGACCTTGCGGGCGGCCTGTTTTTTGAGGCGGATGAAGGCGATGTCCTGCGCCTCGATCTTGTCCTTGAGGCGGTCGCAGGCGTCGATGGTCTCGCGGAGGAAGAGCGCGGGGTTGTCGCGGATGTTCTCGGGCGTCCACTGGGAATCCTGACGCTCGCGTTCGCGGCGTTCGGCTTCGCGGACGATGCGGGGTTTGCCGCCGTCGCGCTCGGGCGCGGCGGACGCGGGAACGGCGCACGGGAACGCGAGCGCCGCGAGAGCGAAGGAAAGAAGAATGCGTGTTCTGATTTTCATGACTGTCTTTGTGAAAGGTTGAAAGGAGGGGAAAGGCGTTCCCGTGAACGGCAGGAATGTCTCTTTTCCCGAATGGTGTTCTACCAAAAAAAAAACAGACGAGCGCAAGCGGAAACGCGCGAGGAAAAGATGAGAGAGGAGAGGAACGATGAATAACGGATAATGAACAATGAATAGTTCTCACTGAGGTTTTTGCCTAAGCAAAAACTTTGAACACTCAATTATTCATTATCCGCTATTCATTATCCGCTATCTATCGTTCCTCTCATCTCTCACCTGCCATCCCTCCTCTTTTTTCTTCCTTCTTGCTCTTCTGTTCCTTCCCGGTTCAATCTCTCAATTTTCAACTCTCAATTCTCAACTGAAGAAGCGGCGGGACGCCGCTTCTCCCCAAAGCCCGGTCCGCGGGAAGGCTTCTGGGGGGGGGGATGCGGCGTTCCCGCAGAGCGCAAAAAAAAGCGTTCCCGCGGACTGCGGGAACGCTTTTTTTCCGACGGAAGTCTTTTATTCCGCGGCGGGAGCCGGAGCGGCGGACTCTTCCTCGGCGGAAGCGGCCTTCTTGCCCTTCTTCGCCTTGGGAGCCTCCTCTTCGACGACCGGATTTTCGGAAACGATCTCGACGGAGATCTCCACGGAGATTTCCGCGTGGAGCTTGACGGAAGCCGTGTGCTTGCCGAGCAGCTTGATCGGACCGTGCGGCAGGTGAATCTGCTTGCGCGCGATTTCGATGCCCTGTTCCGCGAGCTTCGCGGCGATGTCCGCCGTGGAGACGGAGCCGAACAGCTTTCCGCCTTCGCCGGTCTTGACCGCGAAGGAGAGTTCCGTGCCCTCGAGCTTGGCGGCGAGCGCCTTCGCTTCGTCGAGCTCCTTCGCCTCGCGGATCGCGCGCGCCTTCTTGAGCGCTTCGATCTGCTTGCGGTTCGCCTGCGTCACGGGAACGGCGATGCCCTGCGGGAGAAGGAAGTTGCGCGCGTAGCCGGCGCGGACCTTGACCTGGTCGCCTTCCGCGCCGAGTCCGGCGACGGGTTTTTTCAAAAGAACTTCTGAGAGTGCCATGATTTTTGCTTTCTTAAATCGTTGAACTTTGTGTGGTGTTTCTGATTAGAACGGGATGTCTTCTTCGATGTCCGGAGCCGAGGCGGGAGGCATCGCGGGAGCGGACGAACGCGGCGCGGGCGCGGAGCGGCGCGGCGGAACGGAGGCGTCCTCGTAATCCTGCACGCCCGCGGCGGGCGCGTCGCCGCGCGAGCCGAGGAACGTGAAGTTTTCGAGAACGACGCCGAGGCGCGAGCGCTTTTCGCCCGTGTTCTTGTCGTCCCACTGATCGAGACGCAGACGCCCCTCGACGAGAAGCGCCCGCCCTTTCGTGCAGTATTTCGCGATCGTTTCCGCCTGCTTGCCGAAAACGTCGATGTCGACATACGTGACCTCTTCCTTGACGTCTCCGTCCTTGCCGGTGTAGCGGCGATTGACGGCGAGCGAAATCCGGGCGACGGAGTTCCCGCTCGGAAGCGAACGCAGTTCGGGATCCCGTGTCAGGTTCCCGACGAGAATGACTTTATTGAAGGAGGCCATCGTGAAATCCCTTCGTTTTTGGTCTCGTGCGCGAGATGATCAGAGGCTCTGGACGAGGATGCGCTTGACCGAGCGGTCGAGGCGCAGCTTTTCGCGGAAAGCGACCGGAAGCGACTTCGGCGCCTCGATGACGAACTGCGCGTAGGGCGCGTTCGGGAGGCGGCGGTCGGTGACGCGGACGAAGTCCTTCACGCCGAGGTTTTCGACTTTTTCGACTTTCGCGCCGAGCGTTTCGAGCAGCGATTTCATCTTTTCGACGAGCGTCTCGACCGGTTCCGCATAGTTGCGGAGATCGTAGATCATCGTCACGCGATATTTGTTAAGATCGTTCATTTTTTTGATGTGTGTTCAAAGTGTTCTGTGCGGCGGCGAGCCCGCGCGATGCGAGAAGCTCGAGGCCATGGATGTAATGTTCCGTCCGCGAGGCGAAAAGCGCCTGCTCTTCCGGAGTCAGCTTGCCCAGCACGAAATCGGCGAGGTCCTGTTCACGGTGAATCTTCGGACCGATTCCGATGCGGACGCGCATGAACGCGTTCCCGCAGCAGCGAATCAGACTTTTGATTCCGTTGTGTCCGCCGTCGCCGCCGCCGAGGGAAATCTTGAGCGCTCCCGGGGGCAGCGTGATGTCGTCATAGACGACCGCGACCTCGGAAAAGTCGATTTTTCGGTAACGGGCGAAGGCGCCGACGCACTCTCCGCTGTCGTTCATGTAGGTCGTCGGCTTGGCGAGCCAAAGCGGAGCGCCGCCGAAGGCGGCCTTCGCGAACTCGCCCTTGAGCGCGGGTTCCGCGGCGAAGGAGGCGCCGAGCTTCGCGGCCCAGGCGTCCACCGCGCGGAATCCGGCGTTGTGGCGCGTGTTCGCGTACTCTCTGCCGGGATTGCCCAAACCGACTACCAATGAAACGGGCATAAACTCTGGGAAAGAACAGTCGCGTTCCCGCGGGAACGCGGATCGGTCGAAACAGAAAAATTCGTCGTGCGGTTATTTCTGTTCGGCGGGAGCGGCCGCTGCGGCGGCGTCGGCGGCGGGAGCTTCCGCGGGAGCGGCGGAGGCCTCCTCCGCTTCCTGCGCGATGCAGACCGCGACCGTCGGGTTCTGATTCGCCGGGAACGTGACGCCTTCGATCGGCGGGAGCGCCGAGATGTGAATGCTGTGTCCCGCGTGCAGATCCGAGACGTCCACCTCGATGAACTCCGGAAGATTCTTCGGAAGGCAGCGGACCGTGATCGAGGAGACGACTTCGAGCGTGCCGTTTTCCGTGAGAACGCCGACGGCTTCGCCCTTGGCGTGCACCGGAATGACCGTCGTCATTTCGACGTTCGGATCGACCTCGAGAATGTCGATGTGGACGATCTTCTGCGAGAGCGCGTTGCGCTGGTAGTCCTTGATGATCGAGAGCTTCTCGGAACCGCCTTCGATGGCGAGTTCGACGAGGGCTGCGGCGGAACCCTTGGCGCGCATCAGCGTGCGGAATTCGACCGCGTCGATGCTGATCGGCAGGTTTTCGCCTTTCCCGTAGATGATGCCGGGAATCCAGCCCGCGTTGCGGAGGCGACGAGCCGGACCGCGTCCGATCCCGTCGCGGGACTTAACGTTGAGTTTATACTTTTTCATAGGATTGTCGTGCACCTGTGAGTCACGGGCCCGCGTTTTCCCGCGGCCGCACCTCGACCGGGTGCGCGGTCGAGAAATGAAGTGCGCCAATTTACGCCGACGCCGTCGAATGCGCAACGTTTTTTTTCAAAGGATTTTTCCGAAGCGGAAACTCCGCGTCCGCGGCCCCGACGTCCGCCGTCAGTTATCCGTTGCGCGAAACGCCGTCGCGCGTTTAACATACGCGGCATGATGAAGGCGCTGGTCACGGGAGCGAGCACGGGAATCGGACGGGAAATCGCGAAAGTCCTCGCGGAACGCGGGTGCGGGCTCGTCCTGTGTTCCCGCGACGAGGAAAAACTCCGCGAGCTCGCGGCGGAACTGCCCGTTCCCGCCCGCGTGATCGCGCTCGACCTCTCCGTCGAGGAGAACTGCCGAAAACTCCACGAGCTGACGAAGGACGACGGCATCGACGTCCTCGTGAACAACGCGGGCTTCGGCGTGTTCGGCGAATTCTGGCGCGCGCCGCTCGAAACGCAGCTCAACCTCGTCGACCTGAACGTCCGCGCCGTGCACGCGCTGACGTTTCTCTTTCTCGCGGATTTCCGCGCGCGCGGAAGCGGCTACGTGATGAACGTGTCGTCCGTCGCGGGATTCTTCGCCGGACCGATGATGGCCGCCTACTACGCGTCGAAGAACTACGTGACCCGGCTCAGCGAGGCCGTCGCCGAGGAGCTGCGGCGGGAACGCTCCGGCGTGAAGATTTCCGTGCTCTGCCCCGGACCCGTGAAGACGGGCTTCAACGCGCGCGCGGGCGTGAAGTTCAATCTCCGCAGCGCGGACGCCCTCGAAACCGCCGTCGCCGCCGTGAACGGCATGTTCGCGGGAAAGCTCCTCGTCACGCCCTCGCTCGGCTACCGCGCGCTCGTGTTCCTTTCGCGCTTCCTGCCCCGGGCGCTCGTCACGAGCGTCGTCTTTTCGCTTCAGCGCAAAAAAGGCGCGTGAGCGCGCTCCCCGCGGGAACGCAAAAAAAACTCCCGCGCGGAAACGCGGGAGTTTTTGCGTCGCGAAGCGGACAGATGCTCAGCGGCGGCGACGGGCGAACTTGCTCTGGAACTTGTCCACGCGGCCGGCCGTGTCGACGAAGCGCTTTTCGCCCGTGTAGGCGGGATGCGAGTCGGCGGTCACGTCGCGCGGAATCACGCAGTATTCGACGCCGTCGATGACTTCCTTTTCCTTGGAGGAAAGCGTGGACGTCGTGAGGAACTTGCGGCCCGTGGAGACGTCGCGGAAGCAGACGAAATTAACGGAAGGATGAACGTCTTTTTTCATGATCTGGAATCCTTTGCTCGAAATTTTTCGAATCGACGCGAAACGAATCAGCCCTGGCGCGCCTTGTAGCGCGGGTGCGTCTTGTTGATGACGTAAACGCGGCCGCGACGACGAACGACCTGGCAGTTCGGATGACGGCCCTTGAGCGACTTGAGTGAAGATGAAACTTTCATTGTATCTGTCCCTGTAAAAATTAAATGAGAGGCTGATGAAATCGATTCGGCGCAAGCATGTCAACGAAAATTTTCGGCGGAGAAGAACGCCCGCCGAGTTTCCGCCGCGCCGAAAAGAAAAGCGTTCCCGCGCGGCGAAAGCCGATTTTTCCGCGGGAACGCTTCGGACGGCGGGAGCGCGTCAGACGCCGAGCATACCGGTGATGTTGCCCTCGGCGTCGAGGTCGATCGCTTCGGCGCAGGGCACGCGCGGGAGCGCGGGCATGCGCATGATTTCGCCCGTGAGCGCGACGAGGAAGCCCGCGCCGGAGGCGATTTCGAAGTCGCGCACGGAGACGGTGAACCCCTTCGGGCGGCCGAGCTTCGCGGGATCGTCCGAGATCGAGTTCTGCGTCTTCGCCATGCAGATCATGAGTCCCGACGCGCCCGCGTGCTCGAGCATCTCGAGCTTCTTGCGCGCCTTGGGAGCGACGGAAACGCCGTCCGCGCCGTAGATCTCGCGCGCGATCACGTTGAGCTTCTCCTCGACGGGAAGGTCGAGCGGATAAAGCGGCACGAATTCCGGCGACGGCTCGTCGCAGGCGTCGACGACGAGCTGCGCGAGCTCGACCGCGCCGGCGCCGCCCTCGCCGAACACGTTGGCGACGGCGCATTTCACGCCGCGCTCGGCGCAGAAATTCTTCACCGCGGCGAATTCCTCCTCCGAATCCGTCGGGAAACGGTTGATCGCGACGACGATCGGGCGTTTGAACTTCTTCGCGGAATCGATGTGCGCGGCGAGGTTCTCCAGCCCGCGCTCGACGGCGGGAACGTCGGTCTCCGTGAGCTCCTTGAGCCCGCGGCCGCCGTGCATCTTGAGCGCGCGGATCGTGGCGACGATCACGACGGCGTCGGGAGCGAAGCCGGCCGTGCGGCACTTGATGTCGAAGAACTTCTCCCCGCCGAGGTCGAAGGCGAACCCGGCTTCGGTGATCGCGTAGTCGGCGAAGCTCATCGCCGCCTTGGTCGCGATGACGGAGTTGCAGCCCTGGGCGATGTTGGCGAAGGGTCCGCCGTGAATGAACGCGGGAACGCCCTCGACGCTCCGCACGAGATTGGGCTTGAGCGCTTCCTTGAGAATCGCCATCAGCGAGCCGGTGACGCCGATTTCCTCGGCGAAGACGGGCTTGTTCTCCGCGTCGAAGCCGACGACCATCCGGTTCAGGCGCGCGCGCAGGTCGTCGTAGCTCTGCGCGAGGCAGAGAATCGCCATGATTTCGGAGGCGACGGTGATGTCGAAGCCGCTCTCGCGCGGCACGCCGTTCCCGCCGCAGCCGACGATGACGTTGCGCAGGGCGCGGTCGTTCATGTCGATCACGCGCTTCCACGTGACGCGGCGCGGGTCGATGCGCGTGTTGCGGAAATACAGGCGGTTGTCGATCGCGTCGGCGAGCAGATTGTGCGCGGCGGTGATGGCGTGGAAGTCGCCGGTGAACTGAAGATTGATTTCCGTGGAAGGCAGGACGACGCTCTTGCCTCCGCCGGTCGCGCCGCCCTTGCGGCCGAAGACCGGCCCCATCGAAGGCTGACGCAGCGCGAGCGCCGCCTTCCTGCCGATTTTCTTGAGCCCCTGCGCGAGGCCGATGGACGTCGTCGTCTTGCCCTCGCCCGCGGGCGTCGGCGTGATCGCGGAAACGAGCACGAGCTTTCCGCGGCGCGGCGGATTCTTCAGCGCGTCGAGCGAGATTTTAGCCTTGTCGCGTCCGTAGGGTTCGACGAAGCGTTCGTCGATCCCGAGTTGATCCGTGATGTCGAAGATGGGAATGTTTTTCATTTCGTGTTTTCGGGAAAAAATTGAGGCGGGTTCACTGCTCGGCGTCCGCGGACTCCGCCGCGGGAGCGGGAACGGGGCGGAAGAAGGACGCGGTGCGGCCGACGTGCCCGACGCAGAGCGCGCCCGTTCCGGCCTCGAGCTCGGCGATGCGCGCCTTCATCTCCGCGCGCCCTTCGGCGAAGCGGACCTTCACGAGCGGTTCCTTTCCGAGCAGGGCCGAGAGCGTCCGGAGCGTTTCGGCGGTCACGCCGTTCCTGCCGACGGAAATCTTCGCGTCGAGGAGCTGCGCCCGTCCGCGAAGTTTCTTCTTCTCGGCTCCGCTGAGCGGGATTGTGCTGTCTGCGTCTTCTTCCATAAAAAAATCGAGCGGCGATTCTAAGGGCGCGTTCCCGCGCGGGCAAATAATTTCACGCCTTGCTCTCCGGCGAAAGGGAGGAGACCGGGTCGGGCCTGGAGACGGCGTCGAGGAAGCGGGGAAGATTCTTCTCCGCGCCGAAGAGCACGAGCACGTCGTCCGCCTTGAACTCGACGTCGATCTTCGGCACGCCGAGCGTGGCGCGGTCGTCGTCGTCCAGGTCGCCGTCCGAAATCGGCAGCACCTTGCCGAGCAGCGGATGCGCGACCAGGCGCTTCACCGTGACGAGCAGAATGCTGTATTTGCGGAAGCTGAGCGCGACCTGCTCCAGCGTCTTCCCGATGAGCCCCGCGGGAACGGTCGCCTCGATGATGACGTGCCCGTCGCCGAGGTCGTAGCCGTCCACGACGCCGCTGATCATCATCGAGTGCGCGAGCCCGCGCGCGGCGAACTCCTCGGGAACGACGAGGCGGTCGACCTTCAGCAGCCTCAGCAGCCGCTCGTGCATCGGAGAAAGCACGCGGCAGATGATCTTCTTCGCGCCGAGCTCCTGCATGCGCAGCGTCAGCATCATCGAAGCCTCGAAATTGTCGCCGATCGCGATCACGACGGCGTCCATCTCCTTGATGGGAAACTGCGCGAAGGGCACGGGATCGGTGACGTCCAGCTCGACGGCGGCGTCCACCACGTCCTTGATCGCCGCGACGTTTTCCTCGCGCGGGTCGATCGCCAGCACCTCCGCGCCCAGACTCGCCAGGTGCGTGCAGAGATGACGTCCGAAGATCCCCAAACCGATGACGCAATATTTCATGCCGTCCACTATAGCCGATTTTCCCGTGCGGGCAAATTTCAATTTGACGCGCGCGCGGCGGGGAAAAAAGGAAGTCTTCGAGGCGCTGTAAGCCGGATTCCGTGGCGCGGGACGCCTGCGCGTTCCCGCGTCCGCATTCATTCCTCTGAACCGCGTTTCCGCGGCCCCCGCCTTTCGGCGGTGCGACATACCCGCGAGCATCGGACGGGCCGCCCGCTCGCCTATTTTGTCTTGCACCGGATCGGGTTTGTCCTGCCTCCTCCGTCGCCGTCGGAGCGGTGAGCTCTTACCTCGCCTTTTCACCCTTGCCCGCGCGTTTCCGCGCCGGCGGTCTGTTTTCTGTGACACTGTCCGTCGGCGGGATTCGCTCCCGCCGCCCCCGCTTTCACGGGGGATCCTGCCCTGCGGTGTCCGGACTTTCCTCCCCCGGGAACTCGCGTTCCCGAGAGCGAATGCGCGCACCTCGAAGACGCGCACCATGGTCGGCGTTCCCGCGGAAAATTGCAACGCTCTTTTTCGCGCGCGGCAGGAATTTGATTGTCGGGCGACGCGCGCGGGCGCATTATCTGACGAAACTTTCCCAGCCCACACGATAAGCCCTTTCCCCATGAGCCGAAAATCCTCCAAGATCATGTCGCAGAAAACGCCGCCGAAAAAAGAGCCGATGAGCGGATCCGCGAAATTCGGAATCGTCGCCTGCGTCGTCGTGCTCGGCGCGCTCGGCTTCGCCGTCGCGGAACGCCTCGGATTCACGGGAACGAGCCTGCTCTTCAAGGGGGAAATCGTGCTGAACGCGGACGAAGCGGCGGACTCCGAACGCCGCGGGAACGCGGGCGAAGCCGACGCCCCCGCCGCCGCGCGCCCGGGCGACGCTCCCGAAAAGGCCCGGGACGCCGCGGGAACGCCGGCGCAGAAGAAATCCGCCCCCGCCGCGGCGAAATCCAAGACCTCCGGCGCAAAGACGCCCGCGAAGAAGAAATCCGCCTGGGCGAAAAAACCGGCGGAGCCCGTCCCGCCGCTCCCGCTCGCGGCGTTCGAGGAAATTTCCCGCCGCCCGCACACCTGGCCAGGCTTCGTGCGGCTGACGCGTTCGCGCAACATCATGATCGTCGACGCCCGCACGGGAACGTCGATGGGGCGCATGGACGTTCCCGCGGGAACGGTCGTCAAGATCCAGCGCGTCAACGCGAACGGCTCGCTCGAAGTCTTCGACCGCACCGGGCAGAAGTTCCAGGTAGAGGCCTCGGGCACGAATTTCGCCGCCGCCTACGCCGCCGCGAAGAACAAGCCGAAGAAAAAGGCGAAGAAGCCGCAGGAAAAACAGCCCGCGGCCGTCGCCAAGACCGACGCGCCGAAGCCCGCGACGCCCGTTCCCGAGCCGGAGAAAAAGCCCGCCCGGACTTCGTCGGGCTCGACCGCGATAAGCGCGTTCGGCGTCGTCATCGACGACGAGGAATGGGACGAGGCCGAGGCGGACGACTGACGCCGCGGCGCGGCGCCGCGCGGGAACGCCGCGGCGGCTACGCTTCCGCGCGGGCGAGCTCGTCGCGGGCGTTCTTGATCATGAAGTGGAGTCGATTGAGGACGTTCGCCTCGGAGGTGCCCGAATCGAAGTCGAGGAAGAGCAGGTTCATCTTCGGGTAGAGGCGCTTCACGCGCTTTTCGACGCCTTTCGCCACGATGTGGTTCGCGATGCAGC
>JBJEVP010000057.1:0-3446 GCA_051884475.1 Candidatus Spyradosoma sp. | reverse complement strand
GAGCGACTGGTGCGCGTCGCGGAGGAGTGTACTGTTGAATACTACCGGTTTCATAATTGTAAAAATTTCAAAAGTTTGAAGAACGTTCCCGCAATTTTCCTATTCGCGCGGCTTCTTGTCGAGCTTTTTGAGCGCGGCGGGAACGCGCGTCCGTCCGCGTCTCATGAGCGGACGCCGGCCTGCGCGATTCTGCGCATCGTTTCCCCGAGGACTTCCGGCGCGCAGAGGCGTCGCCAGACGAGGCGGAAGGACTCCGCGAAGAGCTCCGGCGTTTCCGCGAGCGCGCGGGTCACTTCTTCCGGCGCCGCCCATTTCACGGATTCGATTTCGGCGGGATTCGGCGCGGGCGTTCCCGTGAAGTTGCCGAGGCCGTAGACGTTCACGTGCTCGAAGCCCGTCGCCTCGCAGGGCGGCAGGTGTCGGAGCAGGGCGGACTCGTTCCCGAAGAAGCCTTCCGGCACGGAGATGCCGAGTTCTTCGCGCAGCTCGCGTTCGGCCGCGGCGGCGTAATCTTCGCCCGAGTCCACGTGCCCGGCGCACGAAGTCGAAAACAGCCCCGGGCAGGTGTCCTTGGCCGCAGAGCGCTTCTGCAGAAGCACGTTCCCGCGGGCGTCGAACACGAGCACGTGCACGGCGCGGTGGAAAAGTTTTTTTCGATGCGTCTCCGCGCGCGTCGCCCTGCCGACGACGCGGTCGAACTCGTCCACGACGTCGAAGATTTCGTCGGGATTCTGCGCGGCGTTCGTCGGAGCGGCGGGCGTTTCCATCGGTGAGTTCGGGAAAAAAAAATCTTCGCGCGGGGCGTTCAGAGCATCACCGCTTCGCCGAGATTGGGCAGGGCGGCGCGGATGCCGAAGCGCACGTGGATCTTCTGCGCGAGCGTCTCGCGCTGGCGGCGCTCGCCGTGGATGACGACGACGCGCGGGCGCTTCGCCTTCTTCTCGGCGATCGGCGCGAGCCAGCGGAGCAGGTCGGTCTGCCCCGCGTGCGCGGAAAATCCGCCGAGCGTATAGACTTTCGCGAGCACGCCGATGTCTTCGCCGTAGATGCGGACGCGCCTGCGCCCTTCGGCGAGCAGGCGGCCGAGCGAGCCTTCGGCCTGGAAGCCGCAGATGAGCAGCGTCGTTTCCGGCTTCCAGAGATTGTTCTTCAGGTGGTGGAGAATGCGCCCGCCGTTGCACATTCCCGCGCCCGCCATGATGATGCAGGGACCTTCGAGATCGTTGAGCGCGCGGGATTCCTCGCCGGTTCTGCAGAGCTTCACGCCGGAGAGCGCGGCCTGGAGCTTGCGGTTGCGTTCGTATTCCTGCGCCTCGTCGTCGTAGAGCTCCGTGTGTTTTTTGTAGAGCATCGAGGCCTCGATCGCCATCGGGCTGTCGAGATAGACGGGGATTTTCGGGAGTTTCCCCTGTTCGAAAAATTCTCCGAGATAGTAAAGCAGCTGCTGCGCGCGGCCGACGGCGAAGGTCGGAATGAGCACTTTCCCGCGTTTCGCGACGGCCTGCGTGAGCAGATCCTGAAATTCGTTGAGCGTCGCCTGCAGGTCGCGGTGGTCGCGGTCTCCGTAGGTGGATTCCATGAAGACGACGTCGAAGTCCTCGTCGTCGATTTTCTTCGCGTCGCGCAGAATCGGCATTCCCTGCGGACCGAGATCGCCCGAAAAGAGCAGCTTCTTGATCACGCCGACGTCGTTCACGGTGAGCTCCACGCTCGACGAGCCGAGCAGGTGCCCGGCCTCGACGAGCTTCGCCTTCATGCCCGGCGCGGGCTCGAAGACGGTTTCGTAATCGACGGGCGAAAAGAGCGGGAACACGCGTTTCACGTCCTCCGTGCCGTAGAGCGGCTCGACGGGCTTGCGCAGGGCGCGGGCGCGTCGGCGGTTTTCGCGCTCGGCGTCGGATTCCTGCAGGTGCGCGGAATCGAGCAGAATGAGCTTCGCGACTTCGATGGTCGCCTGCGTCGCGTAGATTTTTTTCGCGTAGCCGGCCTTCACGAAGAGCGGAAGCCGCCCGCAATGGTCGAGATGCGCGTGCGTGAGCACGATCGCGTCGAGCCTGTCGATCTGTATCCCCGCGGGAACGCGGTTGGCGGAGGCGTCCACGGAAAATCCCTGGAAAATTCCGCAGTCCACGAGAATCTTCGATTTTTTCGTTTCGACGAGAAAACAGGAGCCGGTCACGCCGCCGGCGGCGCCGTAGGGTATCACTCTCATGTCCGCAATTCTACCATCTTCCCCCGATAAGAAAAGGCGCTTTTTCCCGTTCCCGCATGGTGAAACACTAAATTTAACTGTTACGCAAAAGTTTTTGTTGACCCGCATGTTTTTTTTTTTGCGAAAATAAAAAGCAGAACACGCGTCATCTCGGCGCAGACGAAAAACTGTAATTTAATTTCCTCAAAACCATATAAATAAAATGAGCAACGTAGTTAAACAGTATGAAGTCAACAAGCAGGAAGGTTCATTCCTGATTGAAACTCGCAAGGCGGGGCTGATTCAGCTTCTCCTGACTTACCTGAAACTGTCGCCTTCGACGACATTGTCCATGAAGAATTCTCTTCTGGAATTCCGCTCCACGAATTGGCTCGGATATGAAGCCGTACGCGTTCCTGCGGAAAAGGTCACGGGCGTGATCTGCGGCCTGCGCCGGAATTGGATCTACCTGGTGCTGGCGCTTGCGCTCTGTTGGACGATCGTCGGGCTCGTCGTCGGAATCTGGTGCTTCTTCAAGCTGAAAGAATTCTTCATCGGATTTGAAAACGGAGGAGACCATGCGTGGGTCATTTCTTTCGGAACGAAGAATCTGCTCGAAGGAAAGGAAATTTCCACGGAGTCGCTTGAAGGCGTCTCCGAAATGATTAAGGACGCGATGATCGCGAAATGATCGACGGAGCCGTTCCCTCGGGGATTTTCGCGGGAACGGCTCTTTTTTTGAAACGAAAGAGCAACGAAAATGGGAGACGGCATGTCGGTGAAACGCAAAGAGCGTTTCGTTTTTATTTTTCTCGGACTTTTTTTCGGCGCTTTCGGCGTACACAATTTTTACGCGGGATACATTCGGCGCGGTCTGATTCAGCTCGGCGCGACGCTGCTTTGCGGGCTGCTCGACATAGTTTCGCTCGTAGGCATGGCGGTGTCCGTCGCCGGTGCGCGGAACGGCGAGAGCGTTCCCGCGTTTTTCATCGTCGGCGGGGTTTTCCTCGGACTCAGCGGAATCGTGGTCGGAGGGCTTTGGATTTGGGCCTTCGTCGAACTTTTTGTCGTGAAGACCGATGCCAGAGGCGTCGAGTTCAAACCATTGGACTGATGATTCTTTCGACCGTTGAAATCTCGCGAAAAAAAAGACACAATTCGTTCGTGTCTTTTTTTTGCCCGTGTTTCGATTTCCCGCGGGTTTTCTGCGTTGCGTTTTGCGGGCAAAACGGAGAGCCTTTCGGCGATGCCGAAG
>JBJEVP010000056.1:0-3458 GCA_051884475.1 Candidatus Spyradosoma sp. | reverse complement strand
CGCCTGGCGCGACGTCGTGGACGAAATCGCCGAGCGCGTCCGCGCGGCGGGATTCTTGCTTCACGCAATTTGAAAAACGAAAACAGTACGAACGATGAACATTTTGTTTCTTTTGGGGTCGGCGCTGACGATGACGTGTCGCGGCGGAATTGAGCGCTCGACGGAAGTGCTTGCGCGCGAACTGACGCGGCGCGGGAACGCCGTCCGGATTCTTGTCTGGCGGGGCGAGGCGGACGCGTCCGTCGAGTTTCCTCAGCGCGTTTTCCCGCGGACGAAGCCGCACGGTGCCGCCGAAAACCGCAAATTCTTCGCGCGGGCGCTGCGCGAGGAAAAGATCGACGTCGTCGTTTTTCAATGCGGGGCGGGCTGGCGTTTCCCGTTCCCGAGCGAGGCGAGTGCGTGCGGTGTTCCTGTCGTTTCCGTGATTCACACGGTGCCGGATTCGTTCAAGGCGCGATATCGCGTGAAGTATTCCGGTCTTTCGCGTTGGTGGAACACGCTGACGAAACGTTGGCGGCAGGCGCGGAAATATCGATTCAACTACGACTGCTGCGCGCGTACGGTCGTGCTCGCGGAAGCGCTGAGACCTACGCTCGAAAAATTCCTGACGCGGGCGCAGATTGCCGAGGGGCGCATTGCCGCGATCGGCAATGCGGCGACTTACGCGTGCGTTCCCGAGATGGAGCTTTCCCGCAAGAAAAAGGAGCTGCTGTTCGTCGGGCGGATGAGCTTCGTCGAAAAGCGTCCTGATCTGCTGCTGCGGGCGTGGACGAAACTGCAGACGTCGTTTCCGGAATGGTCGTTGCGTTTCGTAGGCGACGGCGATTACCTGCCGGAGTTGAAGCGGCTCGCGGGAACGCTCGGCGCGGAGCGCGTGAACTTCGAAGGTTTCCGCAATCCCGCGCCGTTCTACCGCGATGCCGCGCTTTTCTGCATGACGAGCGCTTACGAGGGCTTCTCCATGGTGCTGCTTGAGGCGGCGGCGTTCGGTTGCGTTCCCGTGGTGTTCGATTCATTCGCGGCGGTGCGCGACATCATCGACGACGGCGAGAACGGCGCGCTCGTTCCCGCGTTCGACCTCGACGCCTACGCGGAAACGCTCGCGCGCCTCATGCGCGACGACGCCCTGCGGGAACGGCTCGCGAAAAACGCCCTCGCGCAGATTCCCTCCAAATTTTCCCCGCAGAAAATCGGCGACATGTGGGAAGCTCTTTTCAATGAAATTTCAGGAAACAAGAATCGATGAACGCAAGAATTTCGATAATAGTGCCTGTGTTCAAGGCGGAAAAAACGTTGGAACGCTGCGTGCGAAGCGTGCTTTCGCAGGATTTTTCCGATTTTGAACTGATTTTGGTCGAAGACGGTTCGCCCGACGATTCGGGACTCTTATGCGACGCGCTTGCGGAGACGGATTCCCGAATTTCCGTATTTCATAAGCCGAACGGAGGGTGCAATTCCGCGAGAAAACTTGGAGTAGAAAAGGCTCGGGGAATTTGGATTATGTTTCTCGATTCCGACGACGAGCTTTTGCCCGGGAGCATTGAGACTCTTTATGCATGCACGTCCGAATATGATGATGCGGATATCGTCGAGGGGATCGTCCTCAGGGAAGGTTTGCGAAAAAGAAAATGCGAAAAGCGGAGCTATTCCTGCGACGGAACATGCTATGCCGCTTCCCTTCAGGAATCGTCGAGAACCGAGTGGAACTCGTTCTTCTGCGGACCGGTCGGCAAGCTGATCAGGCATTCTCTTTTTTCCGAGACCGCGTTCCGTTTTCCCGGCTGGGTAAAGACCGGCACGGACTATCTCATGCTTCTGTGCCTGGCTCCGCGCGTGCGTCGCGCCGTGAAGATGAATCGCCCTGTTTACATGTATAAGGAAAACGCCGAAAGTCTCTGTGCCACCAATCCCGAAAGCGTGGATTATGTTTTTCGGAGACTGATGGTCGCCAAAGAAATCATTCGGTCCGGATTCGACGAGAATGCGGCCGAAATCGTATGGAGCGCCGCGCTCCAACGGAGATTCTTCCGTCTGGTTATGAAGCGGGAGCGGGAGAACCCGCCTGCATTGAAACTCATGGCGGAAGAAGTGAAGAAATTGGGGCGTCCGGATTGGAAGTCCCGGTTTTCTCTGAAAATCCTGGCTGTTCCGGAAAAGTCCTCGGTTCGAAAAAAACTTATGCGGTTTTTGTTCGGACGGCTTTATAGGCTGAGCCGTTTTTTTGAGTGAACTTGATGTTGATTTCGGAAATATGCACTTTTTTTCTTCCGTTCAGAATTTCTTTTCTTGGCGAAGTCTGTTCGCGTTCGCGTATTTTTGGAGCGTCGCGGTTTATGTGAAGCCGGTATGGAACGTCGCCTCCGCCGGACTGATTGCGCTCGGAGCGCTCTGGTGTTGGCGGGAATTCCGCAGTGCGGGGTTTTCGGGTTCGTCGAAGCCGCGCGGTGAGACGCTCGCGTTTTGGTGTATGATCGCCGGCGCGTGGATGTTGCCTGTCGCCGTGTTCGCGATTCAGCGCGCGATGGGGATCCATGGAGACTTTGAGGAATTTCGGACAATGAAGATTTTTCTGACGGCGTTCGCGTCCGCATGGGTCGCGTATCGCCTTTCCGTGCGGGGGGTGGCGGTAGGAGCTGCGGCGTTCGGGTGCGCGTTGCTGTTTTTGTGCGCTCAAGAGATGTCCGAAAATGATTTTGGGCGCGTCATGCTCGGAAAGAATCCGAATTGGATCGCGAATTACGGCGTCTGGCTCGCGTTCGCATTGTTCTTTCTTTCGGATATCGCGTTCGCGCGTGGGCGGAGAAAAATCGCTCTCATGTTTATTGCGGGGTTCTCCGGATGCGCGCTGATGGTCGCCGCATCGGGAAGTCGAACTGGCTTGCTCGCGTTGATTGTGGGATTGGGAATTTCGGCTTTTTTCGGCGGGAACGGTTTGGGCTCGCGCACGCGGGCGGCAAGCGCCGTCGCACTTACGCTGTTCGCGGCGTGGATTTTGCCGAACGGCGGTCTGAGCCGTGCGGAATCGGTGGTCGAGGAACAGGGAGGAACGACGACGGTTTTCGAAGTCTCCCGAGAAATGACCAACGGTCGTTTCGAAATTTGGCGAGAGTGTCTTGCGCGTTGCGAAAACAATGATCTTTGGATCGGGGGAGGCGGCAAATCCTTGGATTTTGAATTGAACGGAGGGTATCGCGTCTGTGTGGAGAACGGGAATGTGCATAACGTGCTTCTCGCGCGGTGGTGCGAATACGGCGCGCTCGGCGTCGCGGGAGCGCTGCTGATGATTTTTTCGAACGCGGTCGCCGGGGTCGTCGGAATTTTCAGGAGCGCGAAAATGCGGAGTACGGGCGCTTCCGACGAGGGTCGGCGGGAACTATGGGCGGCCGGCGCATGGAACGTCGCTCTGAGCGTCGCGCTTTTTTCCGCCGGAATGTTTGAAGTGGTGCCGTGCGGACGCC
>JBJEVP010000055.1:0-13828 GCA_051884475.1 Candidatus Spyradosoma sp. | reverse complement strand
CCCGCCGCTTCCGCGTGAGGGACGTTTTTCTTTCAACGCGAAGAAAACCGCAAAGTTAAAGAAAGGCGAAGAAAGTTTTTGTAAGTTTCCGCGCACCGCAAAAAAAAGCGTTCCCGCGCGGGAACGCTTTTTTTTCCGATGAAGCCGCCGCTTCGCCTCAGGCGATCGTGGCGACGTCCGGCTCGAAGGAAATTTCGATGCGGTAAGGCATTCCCGGACGCAGACGCATGGGCGTCGCGCGGACGAAGGTCTGGTAGTAATAGATTTTTCCGTAGCGCGTGCGCTGTTCGGGATCTTCGGAAACGTTCTCGTAGTCGAGCCACGCGCCCTGAAAATCGTCCTTCGGCACGGTGCAGCCGAAGCTCTTTTCGCCGAGGCGGAACGAAGACGCGAGGTGATAGCGGCTGTGCGCGGCGGCGATGGGCATCACGAAACGCATCGAGCTGAGCTGCACGGGCTGCTTCGCCTGAAGCGTGTAGCGCACGGTCATCTTGCCGTCGAGGAACTCCCATTCGACGCGGCAGGAACCGACGCCGGGAACGATCTTTTCGTCCTTCGTGATGAGTTCCGGCTGCTCGTAAGTGAAGCGGAACGCGTTCTTCATGCCCAGGCCGATGGCGATGTTCTTGCCGTAGAACGAAGGCGTGAACGTGTTTTCGCCGATCGTCCATTCCGGAATGAAGGCGGGAACGTAGCGGCCGACGGGCGCGTCGAAAACGCCGGGCATGTGCGGGAACGCGAGCGAATCGGAATCCCCGCGGGCGCCGCCGGAAACGAGCGGAATCTGCACGTACAGCCCGTTCGCCGGATTGCGGTACACGCAGAGCCCCTGTTCCTTGCGGCCGCTGCGGTCGAAGGAAATGAAGCGGCAGGAGGGCTTCGTCGGCGCGGGAACGACGGAACCGTCGTCGAGCGCGCCGCCGACGGTCTTCGCGAGGCGGGACCACTGGCAGAGATAGCGCGCCGCGTCGAAATTCGCCACGCGGGTCGTGTGCTCGGGATCGTCGTCGCGTTCGCCGTCGCGGACGACGAGCACGCCCTGCTCCTGATCGATGAACGTCATGAAGAAGAACAGGAAGAGCTTGCGCAGCAGCTCCTTGTAGAGCGGCATCTTGTCGGCGGGAATCCAGCCGTCGCGCATGGACTGAAGAATGAGGCTGATGAGGTGCATCTGCCCGTAAGCGCCCGTTCCCGAGCCCGTGCACCAGCCGAGCCCGTCCGCGCGGACGACGTCGGGGAGCAGCTTCAGATATTTCTCCGCGTAGGTGCGGAGCGTGGGAAGTTTGCGTTCCCGCAGGTGAATGTTGGAATGCAGCTGAAGCGACTGGCGGATGAACACGTACTGCATCACGCCGCGCAGGTCGAAGCAGCCGCCGAGAACGCCGAGATTCTCGGGCGTGCGCGGAACGTCGTCGCAGAAGCCGCCCGTGCCGTTGCTCTTGACGCGTTCGACGAAGCGCTCGATGAGCCGCCCCGTTTCGTCCTTCTTGGAAAGTCCGAGAGAAAAGCGCGTGACCGCCTTGCCGACGTTGAACGCCTGGCGATGGTCGGAATAGTCCGTGCGGACGAGCAGACGCTTGTCCATGAGCTCGCGGGAAGTCTCGTCGAGACGCGCCCACGGCAGATTGCGGTCCTTGGAGGGACCGAAGGAAAGCAGACCGAGCGCCGCGTAGGCCAGGCCGTTTTCGGATTCGGTTTCCTGACGGAGCTGCGAGGAAACGCAGCGCGCGACGAGCTCGACGATGTCCGTCTGTCCGATGCGCGTCTCCTGCGTCGCGCGGAAAAATTCGCCGAGGGCGAACGCCGCGTGCCCCGCTTCGTCGGAGCGTCCGAGTTCCCCCGGAGTCGGTTCGATGGAACCGTCCGCGGCGACGGCTCCGATGTTGTGGCTCAGAATCACACGAGCCATGTCCAAGCACTGGTCTGCAAAATTATGCATCTGAATCGTTTCTTAAAAAGGAAATTAATGAAAGCGAGAATCTGAAATTATTTCTAATTCGTCTGAATCAGTCGAATAAATTCGGCGTTCGTCTTCGTTTTTTTCATGCGGTCGATCATCGCCTCGGCGACGTCCTCGATCTTGCCGCCGACCATTGCGCGGCGCAGGAACGACGCGGCGTCGAGCGCTTCGGGCGAGAGGATGAGCTCCTCCTTGCGCGTTCCCGAGGCGGCGAGATTGAACGCCGGCCAGATGCGCAGTTCGGCGACCTTGCGGTCGAGCACCATCTCCATGTTCCCGGTGCCCTTGAACTCCTCGAAGATCAGGTCGTCCATCTTCGATCCCGTCTGAATCAGCGCGGAAGCGATGATGGTGAGGCTGCCCGCCTCCTCCGTGTTGCGCGCGGAGGAAAAGATCTGGCGCGGCTTTTCCATCGCGCGGGAGTCGAGTCCGCCCGTCATCGTGCGCCCCGAACCGCCCTTGCAGTTATTGTAGGCGCGCGTCAGGCGCGTGAGCGAGTCGATGAGCAGCACGACGTCGCGCCCCGTCTCCACGAGCCGGCGGGCGCGTTCGACGCAGAGTTCCGCGACGGCGACGTGGTTCTTCGCGTCCTCGTCGTTCGACGAGGCGTAAAGCTCGGCGGCGGGAAGGTCGCGGCGGAAATCCGTGACTTCCTCCGGGCGTTCGTCCACGAGCAGGACGATGACCTTGCACTCGGGATAATTTTCGAGCACGCCCGCGGCGATGTCCTTGAGCAGCGTCGTCTTTCCCGTGCGCGGCGGCGCGACGATGAGGCCGCGCTGCCCCTTGCCCACGGGGCAGAAAAGATCGATGACGCGCGTCGTCATGCGCCCGTCCTTCGTCTCGAGCTTCAGCTGCTCGTCGGGCGCGACGCTCGTCAGCTGCTGAAACTGCGGCCGGCGATGGCGCTCGTTCGGATTCACGCCGTCGATTCCGTCCACGTAGGTGAGCTTGCACTCCATCACGCCGACGTTGCGCTGCGCCTTGCCTTCGACCCAGCTCCCCGTCTTCATCTTGAAGCGCTTCACCAGGTCCTTGCCGACGAACGCGTCGCTCGGGTAGGACTTCCCGCAGCGCGAGGGCGAACGCAGCGCGCCGTTGTTGTGTTCGTCGACGACGAGCACGCCCGCGACGGCGATTTCCTCGACGGGAAGTTCGGGATTGACGATTTTCGGCTTCGGCGCGGGAGGATTGCCGGGATTGCCCGGTTTCTTCTTCGGCGGCTGAGGCGCGCCCTTCCCTCCGAATTTCTTTCTGTTCGGATTCTGCGGCCCTCCGTTCCCGCGGAACGGTTTTTTGTTCTTCTTCCCGAATTTGTTGAATTTGGGTCGGAACTTCGGAGCCTGCGGCTGCGGATTGTCTTCGCTCATTTTGAGTATATGCTGAAATTTTTTATCTGAATAAAAAAAACGTGTTGAGTCCTCTTCGCGGGAACGCACGAATACCGAAAAACGGTGCTTTGTCTTCTTTTCCGGTCTGCGGAAAATTCCGTGTTCGGCCGAAAAAGACGCGCTTCCGCGCTCGCGCGGAAAAAGGAACCACGGGAACGGAACTTCCGTCCGTACGCCCGTACAACATGCACGTTTATCTGAAAATTGCCCGCCGATTGCAAGCCGTTTTTTCGGGCGGCTCCCGCAAAAAAAGCGTTCCCGCGAAACGCGGGAACGCCTGTTGACCTAAAAACTCCAAAAATGAAGTTTTTTTTTCCGGCGGGAACCACCCCGCCGAAATTCTTTCGCGAAAGCCGATTACGCCTTCCTGCCGCGACGACGACGCGCCGCCACCAGCGCGAGCGCGCCCAGTCCCGCCAGCAGCCCGAACGCCGACGGCTCGGGAATCCCTGAGACAAGGTACAGGCTCTTGTTCTCGTAAACCAACGCCGCCTGTCCCGCTGAAAGCGTCTGCGGTGTGCTCGTAAGCAACCCCAGAGACGTGTCATATCCGTCAACGCTCAATGTGACGTTCTTGGCGTCGGTCAAATTCAAAATCCCATCTTGACTCTCCGTCGAAAGCAGGAGGCGCCTTTCGCCGGCAGAGACTCCGGAAGCCACGATCTTGATGCTTCCGCCTTCACTTTTTACGCTAGTACCAAAATCCAATTTAGATTTTGCCGTAATTGAACCAGATGTTCCGAAGTCCAATGTAAATGATGTCGGAGCGGCACTTCCAACATAAAAAGAATCCAAATAAATCGCACAACTGATTCCAAAATCCAACGGTGTGGTCTCGGAGACTTCGGTGTCAAACCGAAGAGAAAAATCCGTATTCCCCTCAGTCTTCATAGACGTCTCATAGCCGGCAACATAGGAGTGCGCTTCCACCCATGTTGATGTCGTATGGGTTCTTCCGTCAGAGCGAGAAGCATTCGCTGTGTAGTCATGGAACATCTCAGAGTACCCAAAAGAGCTGGCACTGAAAATGTCGGTTCCGCTATTTCGTCCTCCGACATAAACAAGAGTTCCGGCCGCATTGGCGAAAGCCGCACCCGCGACGAGGAAGGCGGCGATTGTGATATGTTTGTTCATTCTGATGTGGTTTTATAGGTTAAAGAGAACGGAGTCCGGAGGGAACGGTTCCCGCCAAAGTCGGCTCAATTCTTGCGCGTTATTTTTCAAAAAAAAAAACACGACGCAAGCCTATAATGAAAATTTTTCAGAGCGTTCCCGCGCAGGGGCAAAAGAGAGCATTTAGATTATATGCGATTTTCCGATCCCGCGAAAGATTTATCCGCCGCCGTCCTTCGCGCGGAAACGGAGGCGGGCAACTTTTTTCTCGCGGGAGCGCGGCGTCGCGGGTAATATGCGGACTCAATTTTTACCTCACACCTTTCTTTTATCGAAGTACGAACAACAATGAACCTGCAAACCATCGGAATTTCCTTTCTTTGCGCCTGTTCCGCGCTCGCGGCCGCGCCCGAGCCCGAAGTGCGCACGACCGTTCCCGTCGTCGAAAACGCGGAGGCCCAAAAACCGCTCTTCGTTCCCGCCGTCACGGAGATCTCGGCGTCCGTCGCCGTTCCGACGCCGCTTTTCGCCGACGTCAAAAACCTTCAGGACAAGACCTTCGACGCCGACGCCAAGCTGCGCCTGCCCGTTCCCGCGCCGGAGAAACTGGCGTTCGTCAAGGCGGCGCCCCGCGCGGCCGACGGCTTCTTCGTCGCCGAGCTCGAAACTCCCGTCGCTCAGGACGCGATCACCGTGTTCCGCACGTTCGCGACGGCGCACGCGTTCACGCGGGCGAAAATCCGCGCCGTCACCCCGCAGAAATGCGAACTTTGGGTGAACGGCAAAAAGCTGGCGGACAAGCTTTCCGTCGAAACCGAGCTCGAAAAGAGCGGCGCGGCGAACGCCGATTTCAACATGGAGGTGGACCGCTACGAAATCGTCGTCAAGACGCTCACGCAGAAGGATTCCGCCCTTCCGCCCTCGGTGAAGATCGAGATCGAGCCGCTACGCGAGGACGTTCCCGCGGTCACGTTCTCCGACGGCACGGAAAAGCGTCCCGTGACCATCGCGGACGTCAACGAAGTCAACCGGATTTCGTCGCTGCGCGTCTCTCCCGACGGCAGATTCGTCCATCTTTCCTACAATCGCCTGCGCGACGACGGCTCTTTCGAGTTCCGGCAGGAAGTGCGCGAAACGGCGACCGGCAAGCCCGTGTTCGTCGAGGACGGCAGCCGCCACTACGCGTGGATGCCGAAAGGCTCCGTGCTCTACTACCGCCGCAAGGACCTGAACGACCGCTGCGCCTACGTCGGCTTCGACCTCGAGAAACGCGAGGAAGTCGTCCTCGCGGAAGGGCTTCCGGACAGCAATTACTCCTACACCTGGCTGCCGGACCAGAGCGGCTTCATCGTCAGCAAGACCGAAAAATGGACGAACGAATCCGCCGACTGGAAGCGCGTGCTCAATCCGCAGGACCGCGGCGCGGGCTGGCGCGACCGCTCGTTCCTTCTGCGCTATGACCTGAAGACCGGAGTGTTCACGCCGCTCACGGCGGGCGCGAAGACGACCTGGCTGATGTCCGTGAGCCCCGATTCGAAGAAGATTCTCTTCTCCACGGGAACGTTCGACCCGGCGCAGCCCGAATACGTGCGCAACGACGTGTATCTGATGAATCTGGACACGCGGGAATGCGAAAAGATCTTCGCCGACGAAAAATACGGAATCTCCTTCGGCGACTGGTCGCCGGACTCCCGCAAATTCGTGCTCCTTTCCGGGCCCGACGCCTTCGGCGGCATCGGCTCAACGCTGCCCGAAGGCACGGCCGCAAATTCGTTCGACCAGCAGGCGTTCATCTACGACACGGAAACGAAGGAGCTCGATCCGGTCTCCCGCGACTTCGATCCTTCGATCTCCTCCGCGATCTGGGCGGGCGACGGCGCCGTCTATTTCAGGACCGTGGACGCCGACCGCGAAAGCGTCTTCCGCTACGATCCCGCGGCGCGCTCCTACGCGCGCGTGAACGTCCCCGAGGACATCGTCACGAACTTCAACGTCTCGCGCGATCCCGCCGCGTTCACGCCGATCGCCTACGCCGTCGGCTCGGGCGCGACGACGTTCCCGCGCGCCTACGCCGTCGATCTCGCGAAGAACGCGGGCGTTCCCGTCTTCAACGAAGAACCCGCTCCGGAAGACGAAATCGCCATGCCGACGGTCGTTCCGTGGAAATTCACGGCGTCCGACGGCGCCGAAATCGACGGGCACTGCTTCCTTCCCGCGGACTTCGATCCGACGAAAAAATATCCGCTGATCGTCTATTACTACAGCGGAACGACGCCGACGTCGCGCGTCCTCGGCTCGCATTATCCGTTCCCGCTCTACACGGCTCAGGGCTACGTCGTCTACGTTCTTCAGCCGAGCGGAACGATCGGATTCGGGCAGGAATTTTCCGCGCGCCACCTCAACGCCTGGGGCAGGCGCACCGCGGACGACATCATCGAAGGCGTGAAGCGTTTCTGCGCCGAGCATCCTTTCGTGGACGAAAAGAAGATCGGCTGCATCGGCGCCTCCTACGGCGGCTTCATGACGATGTATCTGCAGACGCGCACGGACATCTTCGCGGCCGCCGTCGCGCACGCCGGCATCAGCGACATCACGAGCTACTGGGGCGAAGGCATGTGGGGCTACGCCTACAACGCCACCGCCGCCGCCGGCTCGTTCCCGTGGAAGAACCGCGAAATCTTCGTGGACCAGAGCCCGCTCTTTTCCGCGGACAAGGTGAACACGCCGATTCTGCTCTGCCACGGTCTTTCCGACATCAACGTTCCCGTGGGCGAATCCATCCAGATGTTCACGGCGCTCAAGCTCCTGAACAAGCCCGTCGAGCTCCTCACCTTCACCGCCGAGGATCACGGCATCATGAACTACAACCGCCGCAAGCAGTGGATCAAGTCCCACCTCGCGTGGTTCGCCCGCTGGCTGCAGGACGATCCGGACTGGTGGAACACGCTCTATCCCGACAAGAACTGGTGAGCGCCTTCGGGCGCCCGCGCGTTTCGTTCCCGCCTTCCGTATTTCCTCTTTCCGCACTTCGGAGATGTCCAGCTTTCTGAAAAAAATTTCCTCGTTTCTTCAGCCCGCTCCCGCGCCCAAGATCGTCGCCGCCTATTGGACGACGAACAACGCTCTCATCTTCTCGCTCGACCGAGACTGGAGCAGCGTGTGGAAAATGCCCCCCGTCGAGCTGAAGTCCGGGCGAAAAATCCTCAGCATCTCGCAGACGCCGTCCTTCCTCTGGGCGGGAGCGTCGGGATACTACTTCGACGGGAACGACGTCGTGTTCTTCCTGCCGCCCGCCGTCTATCGCGACTACGATTTTTCCGGAGAGGAGGAAATCTACGTCGCGGGAACGTTCAACGACTGGAATCCGGGGAAAAGCCACGAGTGGAAGATGGCGTATCACACGTTCGGCCCGGTGCGCGCCTGGACGCTGCGCAAGCACAGATCCCGTTTCTTCGCCGGCGAAAAGACCGAGCAGTTCAAATTCGTCACGGGCGACGGGAAATGGCTCGAACCGCCGCCGGGCTGGTTCAACCTCATCGACGACGGCAAGGGCAACCGCAATCTCTGCCTCAGCTCCGAACGCACGGGGAAAAACGCGTTCCGCATCGTCTGCGAAGCGAACGAAAACGCGAACGACGGAATGCACGAGGAAGTCGTATGGGCCGCCGAAAAGGACCGCCCGGGCGTTCCCGTCAAGACAGGATATTTTCTCTCGCTGCTCTACTCTCCCGTGCGGCTCGGCGCGACCGTCGCGCGCGACGGCCGTTCGACGGACTTCCGAGTCTTCGCGCCGCGCGCGACGCAGGTCAGCGTGTTCGTGCGCCGCGACGGCGACGCTCCCGCGATTTCCCGGAAGCTGACGCCGGCTCCCGCCGGAATCTGGGCGGCCTCGCTCCCGGGCAACCTCCACGGACGCCACTACGACATCTTCGTCGACGGCAAAAACAACGACGACACGACCGCCTTCGATCCCGCGCGCCCGCTGCTCGATCCCTACGCGAAGGCCTGCGTCTCCCGCGAGGGTCCGGGCATCGTCATCGACGAGCACCGCTTCGGCTACCCGAAGAAGAAATTCACCGCGCCGCATCTTTCCGACCTCGTCATCGTCGAGGCGCACCTGCGCGACCTCATCGCCAGGCACCCGAAATACCGGGATCTGAAGCGGCCGCTCGGCTTCCGCGATCTCGCCGAGTGGGTCCGCTCCGACGACTGCTATCTGAAGGAACTCGGCGCGAACGCCGTGGAGCTCCAGCCCGTGCAGCAGTTCGACTCCGAAAAGCCCGAGGACTACCATTGGGGCTACATGACGAACAACTGGTTCTCGCCCGCTTCCGCCTACGCGGGCGATCCCGCCAAGGCGACGCAGCTCGAGGAGTTCCGCGACCTCGTGAGCGCCCTCCACGAAGAGGGCTTCGCCGTGATTCTCGACGTCGTCTACAACCACGTCGGCGAACCGAACCACCTCTTCCGCGTCGACAAGAACTATTATTTCAACCTCGATTTTCACGGCAACTTCACGAACTGGAGCGGCTGCGGGAACGACTACCGCGCCGACCGCCCCATGAGCAAACGGCTCATCATCGACAGCCTGCTCTGGATGATCGAACGCTACGGCGTGGACGGATTCCGCTTCGACCTCGCCGAGCTGATCGGCATTCCCGCCCTCCGCGCCGTCGAAGCCGCCGTGCGCGCGCGCCATCCCGACTGCATCCTCATCGCCGAGCCGTGGAGCTTCCGCGGGCACATCGCGGGCGGACTTCGCCGCACGTCCTATTCCTCCTGGAACGACGGCTACCGCGACTACGCCGCGAAATTCGTCCACAACTGCGTGAATCTCGACGGCTTCCGCTATTTCCTTTCCGGCTCGCCGGAATACTTCGCGACGTTCCCGGCGCAGACCGTCAACTACACGGAATCGCACGACGACCGCTGCTGGCTCGACAAAATCACCGAGTGCGGGAACAGCAACGCCGCCTCGCCTACCCCGCGCGACAGGCGGCGCACGCACCTCATGTTCGCCTTCCTGCTCTCCTCGCTCGGCACGCCGATGATCGCCGAAGGACAGGATTTTCTCCGCACGAAGCACGGAAAGAACAACACCTATCTCGACGGCGAGGAAAACGCGCTCGACTACGCCCGCCTCAAAAAATTCGCGGGAACGCACGAGTTCGTCCGCCGCTGGATCCGCTTCCGGCTTTCTCCGCAGGGCAGACTTTTCCGCCAGCGCACGAACGTCGCCAAGGGATTTTTCCGCTTTTATCCGGACCAGACGAACACCGCCGCCGTCGTCGTCTACAACGACGACCACGCGCAGGGACGCCTGCAGTACATCCTCACGATCAATCCGCGCGTCGAGCCCGCCTACGTGCAGATTCCCGAATCCCGCTTCGAGGGCTTCCGCCTCGTCGCGAACACGGAGAACTTCGACTTCGACGGCGTTCCCGCGGAGCCCGGGTTCGGATTCTCCGGCGGCGTGCTCGTGCTCCCGCCGCTTTCCTGCGCGCTCCTGACCAACCGGGAATGAGCGCGCGATCGACGGCCGGACTTTCTCCCCGTTTACCGATTTCCGATTTTCATTTTTTTCAGCTCCCATGTCCTCCTTTTCATTTTTCGCCAGAATCCTCTCCGCCGCCGCGCTCTGCGCGCTCGCGGGCGCCTGCTCTCCCCGGGAACCGCAGTCCCGGATCGACGTCGTCGACGCGATGACCGAAACGCTTCAGGGCGTTCAGGACAAAGCCACGGCGGACGCCGCCGCGGAGAAGTTCGCCGCCCTCGTCGGAGAGCTCGACCGCTTCGGCCCTTCGGCGGAATCCGACGCCGCGCTCGCGGACGAGCGCGTCAGCCGCCTCGCGGCGCAGGTCTCGCGCCTCGCCAAGGAGGACTGCTTCGAATCCGAAGCGCTGAAACGCGCGCTCGGAACGCCCGCGAAAACCGAAACCGCGGAATGACGCGGGCCGCGCGTCCGACGACGGCGTTCCCGCGCGCCCCGCGCGCGCGGAAAACGCTTGCGGGAGAAAGCGCCCCGCGGCTATCCTTTCGCTCACCATGAGCAACGAAGAACAAAAAATTCCCGAACGCCCGGACGTGCCGAAACGCCGATATTTCCCCGCTCTTCTCGGGCTCGCCGCACTCGCGGCCGTCGTCTGCTCCGCCGTCTTCGGCTACGCCGATCCGCTCGCGGACGCGATTCTGCTCGCCTCCGGCGTTCTCGCGGCGCTCGTCGCGGTGATCCTGGGAATCTTTCTGCGCTCGCCGCGCGCCCGGCGTTTCGGCTGTCTCGCCGCGGGCGCGGCGGTGCTCGTGACGCTCGCGGGAACGGTCGTGCTCTTCTCCGACAAGAATTTCGAAAACCGCTGCGTCGACGCATGGAAAACGCTCGTGAACCTTTCCGACGACGTCGAACGCCGAGTCGAACGGCTCGAAGACCGCTTCGACGACTGAGCGTCTCCCCCGATTCATCAATTTCTTTTTTTTTTCTTCAAAAAATGGCTCTCGAAAAAATCACGTCCGTCTCCGGCGTTCCCGCGTTCGTCGCGGGCGACGACATCGACACCGACCGAATCATTCCCGCGCGCTTCCTCAAGAGCGTCACCTTCGACGGGCTGGGCGAGTTCGCCTTTTACGACGAACGCAAAAACGCCGACGGCTCCGACCGTCCGCACCCGCTCAACGCGCTCCCGAACGCGAAAATCATCGTCACGGGAATGAACTTCGGCTGCGGCAGTTCCCGCGAACACGCGCCGCAGGCGCTGTGGCGGCGCGGCGTCCGCGCGGTCGTCGCCGGAAGTTTCGCCGAAATCTTCTTCGGCAATTCGACCACGCTCGGCATCGTCTGCGTCTCCGCGACGCGAGAAGATCTCGCGAAGCTCGAAGCCTGGATCGCGGCGCACCCCGGAGAAGAGATTTCCGTGGACGTCGCGGCGCTGCGCGTCTCTTTCGGCGGGGAAAGCGTTCCCGTGACGATTCCCGAAGCCGTCCGCCGCGCGCTCGTCGAAGGGCGCTGGGATCCGATCGCGGACCTGCTCGAAAACGCGGAAAAAATCGAAGCGCTCGCCGCTTCGCTCGCCTGAACCGTTCCCGCGCCATGATCGTTTCTCTTTCCGGAAAACTGATCGAAGCCGCGATATTCCGCGCCGTCGTCGAGTGCGCGGGCGTCGGCTACGAGGTGAACATTCCCGTCTCCACCGCCGAAAAGCTCCCGCGCATCGGCGAGAACGTGAGGCTGTTCACGCTGCACACGTTCCGCGAGGACGGACAGTCGCTTTACGGATTCCACAGCGCGGAGGAACGCGACTTCTTCAAGCTGCTCGTCGAAAAAGTCAGCGGCATCGGCCCCGGAATCGCGCTGAAGATCTTCTCGCGCCTTTCCCTGCCCGTGCTGCGCGACGCCATCCGCGGCGGCGACGTCGCCCTGCTCTCGCAGTGTCCGGGAATCGGAAAAAAGACCGCCGAACGCCTCGTCGTCGAACTGCGCGACAAGGTCGCCTTCGTCGGCGGACACGCTCCCGCCGGCGACAAAAAGAGCTCCGGCGGAGCCGCTCCCGACGCTCCCGCGCGCGGGAACGACGCCTCGAACGCGCAGTCCGACGCGGTCGCCGCGCTGATGTCGCTCGGATTCAAGCTCGCCGACGCCGACAAGGCCGTGCGCGCCGCGCTGAGCAAGGCCGGCGCCGACGCCTCCGTCGAGACCCTCATCCGCGTCGCCCTCGGCAACTGAACCGTTCCCGCGAAATTTCCCGAAAAAAAATTTCACGCCCTTTCCCCATGAGAAAAGAAAAAGCCCTCGAAAGTTTCAGGCGGTCCCCGCTCAAGCTCAACTGCGCCCAGGCGATCGCGCACGCGTTCGACCGCGGCGACCTCCTCGCCGAAATGTCCGCCTGCGGGAGCGGCAACGCGCCCGACGGACTCTGCGGCGCGCTCCATTGCGCCATGCGGCTCGCCGGCGAAGACGCGGAATCCGTCGCCGAGGCGTTCGAGAAAAAACTCGGCTACCGGCACTGTTCCCGCCTGAAGCGCGAAGGCCGCGTTCCCTGCCCCGACTGCGTCGCGACCGCCGCGGACATTCTCGAAGGAAAATTTTCATAAAAACGATTTGACAGCGCCGCAAAAAAAGTTCTTAATCTGTACTACATTTTTGATTGCCCAGTAGCTCAGTGGCAGAGCAGTTGACTGTTAATCAATTGGTCGTAGGTTCGACCCCTACCTGGGCAGCCATTTCGAAAATCCCGCGTCTTCCGCGGGATTTTTTTTTGCGGATGCTCCCTCGTCCCTTTTTCACGGGAAGCAAAAAGATGTTTTCGGCGAAGCGACTTTCCGGTCGCTCGGCGGGATCTTAAAAAAGAAATTCCCTTAAAAGAAGTTTTTAAACGCGGAAACCGCGAAGTCGAAGAAAGTTTTTTCACGGGAGCGAAGAAAAAAAATCTTTGACGAGGGCGGAGAATAAAAGGAAAATCGGACTTTCGCATCATCAAAACACAATCAGAATGGCTGACGGTCTTATCGAATTGGAAGGCAAAATCATCGCGGTTCTCCCCGGAACGATGTTCCGCATCGAACTGCCCAACAAGCATGTGGTTCTCGGACACATCTCCGGAAAGCTCCGCAAGAACTTCATCAAAATCTTCGTCGGCGACACCGTGCGCGTCGAAATGGATCCGAAGGACCTGACGCAGGCGCGCATCACCTACCGCCTCCGCAACGCCTCGCCCGCCATGCAGCAGATGCAGTCGCAGCTGCACAGCGCGAGCAGCGCCCGCCGCCGCTGATTTTTCCCGGAGCTCAGCCGAGTTCCGGGGCTTCTCCGCGCAGCGCCTTCGCGAGCGCCGCGCGGTCGATTTTTCCCTTTTCGTCGAACGGAAGCGCGGGAACGCGGACGATGCGCTTCGGACGCATCCACGGCGCGAGCTCCGAAGCGGTCTTTTCCGCGAGCGCCCTTTCCCCGACGCGCGGCGAGACCACGAGGGCGACGACCCGACTGCCCCACTCCGCGTCCGGCTCGCCGACGACCAGCGCGGCGTCCGCGCCCGCGGCGGTCAGCGCCGCCTCCACGATCGCGGGATCGACTTTTTCCCCGCCGGAATTGATGTGCCTGTCCGCGCGTCCGAGCACGCGGAGACGCCCGTTCCCGTCAATCCTGCCCTCGTCGTTCGTGAGAAAAATTCCTCCGGCGTTCGGAATCAGCGATCCGTCGTCCGCGAGCGTTTCGCCCAGCGAATCCGCGGAAACCGCGATTCTCGAATCCGACGCGGAAACGGAAATCCGCGCGTGCGGAAGCGGCGTTCCCGCGACGGGCTCGCCGTCCTCCGCGCGCCACAGCGCGACCAGCGACGCCGTTTCCGTCATGCCGTAGCCGATTCCGAACCTC
>JBJEVP010000054.1:0-3483 GCA_051884475.1 Candidatus Spyradosoma sp. | reverse complement strand
GTCTTAAAGACCGTTCCCGCGATCTTGTGAACGACCGTGCGCGGACGCGGATCCGCCGCGCCCGAGGCGGGCGCTTCCTCGTAGACGTAGAGCGTCTCCTCGGTTTCGTTCGCGTAGCCTTTCGTGCGGACCGTCCGCGTCGTGCGTCCGCAGGCGTCGTAGTCGTAAGTCGTGCGGGCGCCGCTTTTGTCCGTCTCTTCGGCAAATTTGCCGCGTCCGTTCCCCTCCGCGACGCGCGTCGCCGTGAACTCGAAGTCCTCGTTGTCGCCGAGTCTGCGCGAGACGAGCATTTCCCCGTCCGCGCCGTAGGAATAGACCTCGGTCGAAACGAGAGTCCGCGCGCCGTTCCCCGTCCGTTTCCATTCCTTGACGGTGACGAAATCCGCGCCGTCGGCGTCCTTCCAGAAAATCTTCTCCTTCTGCGAAGTTTCCGAATCCGCGTCGCCCTCGTTCCCGCGGACGAACACCCAGTCCTTTTTACCCGCGTCGTAGCGCCACGCGTAATGAAACGCGAAATCCGTCCCCGCGCGTTCTTCCAAAAGCTCGAAGACGCCGCAGTCGCCGTCTCCGTCCACGTCGCCGAACGTGAAGGCCTTAATCGGCGTTCCCGTGCGCGCGTAGCGGCCCGTCTGCCCGTCCTTTCCGACGACGTCCGCGGGCTTGTACCAGTCGAGACGGAATTTCTTCGCGCCCAGGGAAACGACTTCCGCCAGCCCGTCCGTCAGCGACCATACCTGGACCAGATTCCCGTCGGAGTCGAAAACCGCCTCGATTCCGAGCTGCGCGGGCGTCAGTTCGACGCCTTCGGGGGAGCGGATTTTCTCGACGTTCCCGTCCGCGCCGTAGGTGACGCGCGTGCGGTCGGGAAGCGTTTCGGCGAAGCGCCCGCCGCCGAGAGACTCAAGCTGATTGTCCGTCCAGACCGCCGTTCCCGCGGGGCGACCGTTCTCGTAGGTGTAGGGCGTGTGCAGCGCGTCTTCAATGACGACCGTCGTTCCCGAAATTTCCCGCACGCGGCGCGTCATCGGATGCACGTAGCGCAGCCCCGCGCCGGAAAAAAGTTCGCGCACGGGAATGCGGTCGTAGATGCGCAGCGCGCCTTTCGGAAAGCCCGCCGCGAAGGGCGTCCCGCCGAAAGGCTGGGAAAAATCCACGCTTCCGCTTTTGATCACGGGCGCCGAATCGCACGTGCCCGAGCACTCGCACGTCTGTTTCGGCGGAAGCTCGACGGCGTCGGAAACGCTGACGCGCGCGTCCAGCATCCACGGTCCGCCGATGGTCTCGAAATCGATGGTCACGGCGTATCTCCCCGAAAATTTCGAACCGTCGCTCTTGAAGAACGACGCGCTCCCGGGAGAGCCCAGCGAAGAGGACGCGCTCCCGATTCCGGCGATCGAGACGGTCGCCGTATCGTCGGAGGCGACCGCGATCGTGATGAGATTCCCTTCGGCGAGGATTTCGCCCTCGATGCGCTGCGTGAACGCGTTTTCGTTATAGGGAGCCGTCCCGGAAAATCCCCATTTGTATTCCGTGTAGCTGCGGTCGGAATCCGTGCCGGTCGTGACGACCGGAGAATCGGCGAGCGTCCGGGGATTCGTGTTCGGAGTGATGTCGTTCATCGTCTGAAGTCTTTCTTTCAAGGGGGGTGAAGGATTTTCGAGCGGCGCGGAAACCGTTCCCGCCCCGGCTCTTGATTTATAGGCAAACCCCTCCCGAAGCAAAATGCAAGCGATCAAAGGTAAAAAAAATGTAACCTTTCTCCGCGCAAAGGGAGGCGCCTGCGGGCGGAGAATCAGTCGCGGGAACGCGGGGCGAGGCGGTAGCCGAGGCCGCGGACGGCTTCGATTTCGCAGACGCCGGCGAGCTTGCGGCGCAGGCGGGACACGAAGACCGCCGGACTCTGCGAAACCGTTTTCCCCGGATTCGTCTTCCACACGGCGGCGAGCAGCTCCGAAAGCGACACGACGAGCCCAGCCTCCTCCGCGAGCCGCCGCAGCAGAAAAAACTCGCGCAGGCTCAACGCGATCTCCGTCCCGTCGTCGCGGACGACGCACGCGCGGGCGCAGTCCAGCAGCCCGTCGCCGATCCGCAGGCGCGCCGCGGGTTCGCGCCGTTCCCGCCCCGCCGCGGAGGAGACGCGCAGTGCGGCGCGGATGCGCGCGGAAAGCTCGCGCAGACTGAACGGCTTGGCGAGATAGTCGTTCGCGCCCGCGTCCAGCCCGGAGACGCGTTCGTCGATTTCGCCGAGCGCGGAGACGATGACGACGGGAACGCTCTCGCCGACGGCGGCGCGCAGTTCGCGCAGCAGCGCGATTCCGTTCCCGTCGGGCAGCATCACGTCGAGCAGCGCGAGCGCGAAATCCGCCTCGGCGAAGGCGCGGCGGGCGTCCGTCGCGTCCGCGCATTCGATCACGCCGAAGCCCTCGGCGCGCAGATGCGCCGCGACGCGTTCGCGGATCACGGAATTGTCTTCGACGTAAAGGATTTTTGGAGACATTTTTCGGAAGGACGGCGCCGTCAATAATGACCGGCGGGCGCCGCCGCGCGAGGAAAACTTATTTCTTCAGGCTGATTTCCACCCCGCCGTCCGAATGTTCGAGAAGGGAAGAAGACAAGCCGCCGACTTTCGGAACGACCGTTATCACGCGGAGCCCTTCCCGCCTGGCGAGCTTCATCGCGGGCACCAGATCCGTATCCCCGGAAAACAGAATGATCGTGTCCACGCTTCTCTTGAAGGCCATTTCCGCCACGTCGAGCCCGATTCTCAGATCCACGCCTTTTTGCGTGAAATGCGGCTTCCAGTCGCCGAAATCAGTTTCGACTTTTTGAGCTGCGATATCCGGAGAATGCTTTTTCCCGTCAAACGTCGCCGTCCACTTAAAGAGTTTCAGCTCCCCGAAACGCATCGCGAAATTCGGAGTAATCGACAAGTCTCCATGAAGCTTCGTGGCGTTTTTCGCGAGCTCCGAAGCCGCGAAATCCTCGCTTTTCTGCGTCACCGGATTCTGAATCTTCTTCAGCAGCGGACGCGCGTCGTAGTAAAACACGCGGAGCAATTCTTTGCCGGCGACTTCCGGACAGGCGGATATGATGTCGCGAACGACGTCGACGACATCCGAAGCGGCGGGGAAGCGTCTGTTCTCGCCCCGAAATTTTTTCGTGAAGAACCCGCCGTCGATTAAAATTGAGAATCTCGGTGTCATAAGCGCAAAAAAAATGTCCCTTTCTCCCTGCGCCGGAGCGAGCTCCGAACTTCATAAAGACAGTGATAATCAGGACGTTGGCTTCGATACTAGGACTATCGCCCGCGTTGTCAACCGTATTGCTCCTCGGGAACGCGGTCCGCGCTTCGGCGTCATTTGCCGAGCAAAGGCAGTTCGAGGCGGAAGGTCGTTCCCGCGGAATCGCTTTTCTGCAGGAAGAGGCGTCCGCCGAAGGCGCGCGCGGCGCGCGCCGAAATCGCCAGCCCGAGACCGAGCCCGC
>JBJEVP010000053.1:0-13919 GCA_051884475.1 Candidatus Spyradosoma sp. | reverse complement strand
AGGCGCATCGCCTCGGCGAAATCCGCGGGAACGCCGTTGACGAGCAGCTTTCCGTCTTCGACGCGCAGCAAGTCGCCGGGCTTGCCCGCGAGCCGCTTGATATAGTAAAGCTCGACGTTGTTCAGCCCGGGAATGTCATGCGTGCGGAACACGAACGGTTCGCCGCGTTCCGGTTCGCGGAAATGCCCGGACACGCGCTCGACGAGCACCATGTCCCCGCCGAAAATCTTGAACGCGAGCACGTTTTCGCCGCGGCGGACGACCTTCCCCGTGCGGAGCGCCGGCGTGCCGTCGGGCAACGCCGCGATTTTCTCGTCTCGGAACACTTCGCGCCAGCGCGCGGACTCCGGCACGGGCAGCTTTTCCGTTTCCGGGAAAAAGGCCTTCAGCAGCACGCCGTTCAGAGAAAAATCGCGCGGCACCTCGACGGGAACGACGGTGTTCCCGACGACGAGCCGATAAATCTCCTTCCCGGGCGAAACGATGTCGCCCGAGCCGTTTTCGCGCACGGGCGGCAGCAGGGAATACGCGCGCGTTCCCGCGTCGAAGCGCAACGGAACGAGCACTTCGCCGTCGGCGGGCGAAACGATTTCGTAAAACGAAGCGCTGCAGAAAATCCGCTCCGCCCATTTTTCGAGAAAATTTTCCGAGTCCTCTACGAGCTCCGCGGTCATGCCGTTGTAGGTCGGAAACATCGAGTTCGTCGGAATCTTGAACGGCTGGACGAAAAACGCGCGGATCCCTCCGGCGAGGATCGCCGCGACGACGAGCAGTTCCGTCCACTCGGGAACGCCGCGCTTCGGGAAAATCGTGCCGCCGAGCTCGCGCAGAACGGCGTCGAGCGTTCCCGCCGCATCGGAGAGCGCCGCGGCGTCCGCCGCCTTGCCGCGCCCGAGCGCGTCGCGCACGGCGGCGACCGCCGCGTCGAAGCGTTCCCGCGCGGAATCGTCGAAAACGTCCCCGCGGTAGCGGAGAACTTTCTCCGCCGCAAGGAGCAGGTTTTCCGCGTCGCGCCGCAGACGGGCATCGGATTTTTTCCCGAAAAATGACATCTTGCCGAAACAATAGCGGCGCGCCCCGCGTTTTAGAAGTAAAAACGGAGCTCGGCGAATCCCGAAATTCCCGCGCCTGAATTCCGAAAAAACGTTTCCCGCGTTTTTTTCAGACGAAACGGAGTCCGGCGACGCTTCTTTTGCGGAAGTGAGTTCAGATTTTGGTTAGTTAGTTAGAGGTTAATAGAGATAGAGAGAAGTTAGAGTTAAAGTCAGTAGAGATAAGAGAGACGGCTCCGGCGGAAACTTAGTTCCCGCCGGAGCCTTGTTTTTGCATTTTCGGTTTGCAAAATCGCCCGCTCCGCGTAGCATTTCAGCCAAGTTTTTAACCCGATACTCCCAAATCCCCTATGAAAATTCTCAAGAAACAGCGCAAAGGTTTCACGCTCATCGAGCTCCTCACCGTCATCGCGATCATCGGCATCCTCGCCGGTCTCGCCTCCGCGGGCATTCCGATGGCCATGAACAAGGCCAAGCAGATGGGCGCCGGCAACAATCTCCGCAGCATCGCCCAGGCGGTCGTCTCCCTTCGCCAGGACGGAAAAATCATTTCGAACGCCGGCTCCGACGCCAAGAAATATCAGGCGAGCGACGTCGCCGGATTCGCCGAAGTGCTCGCCCGCTACACGAGCGTCCGCAACGGCGACGCGTGGGTCGTCGGCGACGACACGGACGGCTACACGGCGATTCCGCAGCACGTGCTTTCCGAAATCGACGACGGCACGAACGAACTTTCCGGGAATCCGATTTCGTGGGACGTCGTCGTCAACGCGAAGCGCAATCCGAAGGACGAAGTCGGCTATCCGATCGCGTGGCTCCGCGGCCTCAGCACCTCCGGCGAATGGGACGAGAAATCGCCTTTCGGCAAATACGGCATCATCGCCTTCGCGGACGGCCACATCAAGTCCTACTCCAACGGCAACATTCTCGCGGAAGAAGACCAGCTCTCCTCCTACGACGGCAAGTCGCAGACGTCGAGCTACATGGACGCCATCGGCGCGAACACCGGCGGCACGGGCCGCAAGCCGACCGTCCTCAAGGGGCAGGGCGCCGAATAAAATTTCTTTGTTCTCATGTTTTCAGGCCGCGTTCCCGCGAGGGACGCGGTCTTTTTTTCATGACGGACCGCGGGCGACGAAGCGGAGAAGGTCGGCGCGGCGGTCGCGGCCTTCGCGCCGACGGCTCATTTTCACCTTTCCTTTCCCGGGCGTCGGAGCTTAGGATGAACGCATGATGAAAATCGAACGCTCGACCATCGGTCCCTTCGGCACGAACTGCTACCTTCTCAGCGAGGAGGGACGCGCGGACTGCGTCCTCGTGGACGCGCCTCCGGGCGCGGGTTCGGCGATTCTTCCCGTGCTGCGGAAACGCGGGCTGACGCTCGCCGCGATTCTGCTCACGCACGGGCACTGGGACCACAATTCGGGCGTTCCCGCGCTGCTCGCGGGAACGGCGGAGACGCAGTCCGCGCCGCCGGAAGTCTTCGCGCACGAAGCCGACCGCGAATGCCACGAACATCCGGAAAAATACAAGGCCTGGTATCAGGCGGCGATTCCGGAGCTCGTGGACGACGAATTTCTCCCCTTCCGCGTCTCCCGCTGGATTCGGGACGGCGAAGCCTTCTCCCTGCTCGGGAAGGCCTGGCGGGCGCTGCACGTTCCCGGCCATTGCCCGGGAAGCATCGTCTATTACTGCGCGGACGCGAAGGCGGCGTGGACCGGAGACGCGATTTTCGCGGGAAGCATCGGGCGCACGGACCTTCCGGGCGGCAGCTTCGCCGTGCTCGAAAACGCGATACGCGAGAAGATCTACGCGCTCCCGGACGACGTGACGCTCTACCCCGGACACGGTCCCGAAACGAGCGTCGGCGAAGAAAAATCTTCCAATCCGTTCGTGCGTCCTTAAAATTGCGGTTCACGTCCCACTCATTTTCCCCTCAGAAAAAAATCATGAACAAAACGTTCCCCAAGAAACGCTCCGCGTTCACGCTCATCGAAATCCTCGTCGTCATCTCGCTGCTCGTCATGCTCGCGGCGCTGACGTTCTCTCTCGCCGGCCCCGTCAAGAACTCGATCATGACGACGAAGGCGAAGTCCCAGCTGCAGAAACTTTCGCTCGCGCTCAACGACTTCAAAAGCCGCTACGGCGACTACCCGATGTCCGAAGGCGGCTCCGGCGACGACGAATGGGCGCAGCTGCTCATCGACTCGCTGCGCGGAGACAAGATTCTCGCCCGTCGCAACGGAAAGATCGCCATGATCAAATACGACGAAGGCCGCTCCAACGCCGAACGCGTGCCCTTCGTCGAAAACCTCTCCGAATTCGAGCTCGACGACGAGGACGATCCCGACTCCGCGAAGCAGATTCTCGACCCCTGGGGCAATCTCTTCCAATACCGCTACAACAGCATCTCCGGCGGCAGGCGCGGCCAGCAGTGGGACGCTCCGACCTTCCTGCTCATCTCGGCGGGAGCGGACTACAACGAGCCCACGACGAACGAGGACTATTTCTCCGGCGACATGGAAAAGACCGGGCTTTTCGAGACGGACTCCGCCAGCGCGAACTACTACTACGAAGACGTCCGCGCGGACAATCTCGTCAACATCGACATGGGGCTCTGAGCTCCCCGGCGCGCCGCGCGTTCCCGCCTTCCCCGCATGTATATCCTCGGCATCCGCATTCACGCGAGCAACGACGTGCTGTACAAGATGTGGGCGGTCGCCGCGGCGCTCATTCTCGCCGTCGCGGCGGTCCTGACGTGGAGCAGCCGTTTCCGCGAAACCGCGGAGACGAGCGTTTCGCTCATCTCGCCCTTCGGCGCGGAAGTCGCGGGAAAGGAAGTCGAAAACTTCACCGGCAAGCGCGGCTTCTTCGCCAAGATGAACAAAATGGGGCTGCCGCCTTCGACGCGGAAGGCCGAGCTCGCGACTCTTTTCGCGGAGCTCGACGCCGCCGGCGCCGACGCCCGAAACGCGCCCGTGCTCTGGCTCTACGCCGAGGGAAAAACCAAGGCGGACCGCGACCGCTGCGTGCAGACCTACGGCAAGGTCTTTTTCGAAAAAAGCCGATTCTGCTTTTCCGTCGCCGACGGGAACGGTTTCGCCGTGCAGCTCGATCCCGACACCTTCCGCGTGCTCTGGGCCAAGGACGGCGGCGCCGTGTGCGCGCTTCCGCTGCTGTCGCTCCCGAGCGATTCGGAAAACGGCTTCGTCCTCCGCATCGAAGAGCGGATCGACGGCGGCGCCTGGAAGAACTGCGGCGAAATCCGCTTCGGGCCGATTTTCCCCGAAATCGCGCTCCCGCCGCCGGCGAAGGGAAATGCCGACGCTGCGGACGCCGCCGAGGACGGGAACGCGCTCCCCGAGCCCGATCCGCAGGAAATCGAGCCGGAAGAAGTCTCCGTCGAGAGCTTCACGCTCCCGCGGGAATGCCGCTTCTCCTCCGCGCCGCTGAACGACCGCGCCGCCTTCGGCGAACTGCGCCTGCGCATCCGCGGGAACGCCTCAGGAAAAGTTCCCGCCTCCGCCTGGACGCTCGACAATTTTTCGCTCGAATCCGCGCTCGAAACCGTCGTCGAGGGCGATTCCGAGAACGGGGAAATCCGCGTTCCCGCGCAAAGATTTCCGATGACCCGCCCCGACGCCTTCCGCAGGAACGTGCGCTTCCTCGAACAGGAACTCTTCGAGAGCGGCGGGGACGGCGAACTGCGCGTTCCCGTGGCGAAGGCGCTTTTCCCCGAATTCGACGAAGACGGGCGGGCGCTCCCGTTCGTCTTCCGCATGCGCTTCGTGCGCGACGCGTATTTCCCGGAAGATTTCCGCGCGTTCCCGCCCCTGCGCGTCGGCAAAAACGATTCCGTTCTGCCCGAAACGATTTCCTCGGGAGGCTCCCGCGTGAAGGTCCGCGCGTTCCGCCAGTCCGAATACTATCGCCTGCTGAACAACAAGATTCCCGCGATCGTGCTCGAAATCGACCAGGACGCCGCGCCCGACGCCGAGTTCTTCTGGGCGCCCTACCGCGTGAAGACGCTCGCCGGCGAGGAGCTTTTCCCCGAGAGCGTCGTGAACGTCAGGCCCGGCGTCCGTCAATACTGGTTCGTGCCGCGCCGGGGCGTTCCCGAGAAGATCGAAGTCGTCTACGCCGTCACGCGCTGCGTCTACCGCGAAGGCCTCGCGACGCCGGAAGTGCGTCTGCCGGTTTCCCCGGCGGAGGAGACGACGGCCGACTGACGATTTCCGCCGAGGGTTTCGCCCGGGCGAGAACGCTTCGTTCGTCGTTCGTGGGTCTCCGTTCTTTCGGCGCCTGCGGGCGGCGATTTGTTTTCCCCTTTTTCTCGTTTGCCTTTCCCGCGGGAAAAGTCCAAAATCGCCGCTTTCCTTTCTTCACAGCCTCGGCGCGGTGCCGGAGCGGACGGGAAAAAACAACAGTCAACCCTGCGGGAACGCCAAGTTGCCGCAGACACAAGAAAGTCAAATACATCCAATGTCATCCGTAATGGAACAGCTGCTTGCCGAAAGCAGCTTCGGAACGCTCACTCCGGGCTCCATCATCAAGGGCACGGTCATCGAAATTCGCCAGAACGACGTCGTCGTCGACATCGGCGGCAAATCCGAAGGGGTCGTTCCCGCAAGTGAATTCGCCGACATCTCCGAAATTCAGATCGGCGACGAGATCGAAGTCTATCTCGAAAAAACCGAAGACCGCAACGGCGCTCCCGTCATCTCCTACGACAAGGCGCAGCAGAAAAAGAACTGGGAGACCATCGTCGCCGAATGCAAGGAAGGCTCGGTCATGCCCGGCCGCGTCAAGGCCAAGGTCAAGGGCGGCCTCATCGTCTCGATGGGCATCGACGCCTTCCTCCCGGCTTCGCAGATCGACGTGCAGCCGCCGAAGAACCTCGACCAGTACATCGGCCAGACCTACGATTTCAAGGTCCTCAAGATCAATCTCGACCGCAAGAACATCGTCATTTCCCGCCGCGAGCTCATCGAAGAACAGCGCAACGAAAAGCGCCGCGCGCTTCTCGACGAAATCAAGCCGGGCGACATCCGCCGCGGCATCGTCAAGAACCTCACGGACTACGGCGCCTTCATCGACCTCGACGGCCTCGACGGTCTCCTCCACATCACCGACATGAGCTGGGGCCGCATTTCTCACCCGAAGGAAGTCCTCTCCATCGGCGAAGAAATCAACGTCATGATCATTGAAGTCGACCGCGAGCGCGAACGCGTCTCCCTCGGCCTCAAGCAGTGCACGGCCAATCCGTGGGAATCCATCGAAAAGAAGTACCCGGTCGGCACGAAGGTGCACGGCAAGGTCGTCAACCTCGTTCAGTACGGCGCGTTCGTCGAAATCGAACAGGGCGTCGAAGGCCTCGTTCACGTCACCGAGCTCTCTTGGACGAAGCGCATCGCCAAGCCGAGCGACGTCCTCAAGATCGGTCAGGAAGTGGACGCCGTCATCCTCGGCATCAACAAGGACGAGCAGAAGATTTCCCTCGGCATCCGCCAGCTCGAACCCAATCCGTGGGACATGGTCCGCCACAACTACCCGGTCGGCGCCCGCGTGCACGGCAAGGTCCGCAACCTCACGACCTTCGGCGCCTTCGTCGAACTCGAAGAAGGCATCGACGGCATGGTGCACGTTTCCGACATGAGCTGGACGCGCCGCATCAACCACCCGGGCGAAATGCTCAAGAAGGGCGACGAAGTCGAAGCCATCGTTCTCGACGTGGACGTCGATCAGCAGCGCATCGCCCTCGGCATGAAGCAGACGCAGGACGACCCGTGGTCCGAAATCGACCGCAAGTTCCACATCGGCGACATCGTCACCGGCAAGGTCACCAAGATCACCGCGTTCGGCGCGTTCATCGAACTCGAAGACGCGATCGACGGCCTCGTCCACATCTCCCAGATCGGCGAAGAACACGTCGAAAAGATCAAGGACGTGCTCAAGATCGGTCAGGAAGTCTCCGCCCGCGTCATCAAGATCGACAAGGACGACCGCCGCATCGGTCTCTCCATCAAGGCGGCGAACTACGATCCCGCGCAGCTCCAGGCGGAAATCCGCGCCTACGACCGCATCCGAGGCAACTCCGGCGACCGCAATTCCTCCTCGCAGAGCACGACGACGACCTCCGCGTCCGACGACAAGGGCTTCGGCTCTCTCGGCGACCTGCTCGACAAGGCCTCGTTCTGAGCTCCGGACTCGTTCGTCCGAAAAACAAAAAAGCGTTCCCGCCTCGCGCGGGAACGTTTTTTTTGGGTCGTCGGAAAATCGGAGGCGGGAACGGTCCGGCCGTCCCTCGCTCGGGTCACTCGGAGAGGAAGTCGGCGACGGCGGGAACGAGTTCTTCGCCGGCGTCTTCGAACAGGTAATGCCCGGCGTCGGGGCGATAAAGCGTCCGGGCGCGGGGGAAACGCCGTTTCCATTCGTCGAAGAACGTGTCGTCGAAGCAGAAATCGCGTCCGCCCCAGGCGATGAGCATCGGCTTTTCGGCGAGGCGGGGAAGCGCGTTTTCGATTCCGGCGAGCGTCGCCCAGCTCGGATGGTCGGGCGAGAGCGGAATGTCGCGCACGAAATTCGCGACCGCCGCGCGGGAACGATACGAGCGGTAGGGGAAAAGGAATCCCGCCTTGACGTCGGCGGGGAGCTTTTTGCGCACCGCCATGAACGTCGCCGGCCACGCGAAGGCGTTGAACGCCCTGACGATGAACGGACCGACGCCCGGCAGCCTGCACAAGGCGATGCGCCAAGGAATGTTCCGTGAACGGAACGCCGCCGTGTTCGTCACGACGAGCCGCTCTATCTTCTCCGGCGCGCGCGTCGCGACGCCGAAGCCGACGGCCCCGCCCCAGTCGTGCACGCAGAGCGAAAATTTTTCGAGTCCGAGAAATTCGATCAGCGCCTCGACGTGCGCGATGCGGTCGGCGAGCCGGAAGAACTTCTGCGGCTTTTCCGAAAGCCCCATGCCGAGATGGTCCGGCGCGACGCAGCGGAAGCCGCGCGCGACGAGCCCGGCGACGAGGTCGCGCCAGAGAAACGACCACGAAGGATTGCCGTGCAGAAGCAGAACGGCGCCGCGTTCGCCCGTTCCCGCGTCGATGAAGCGGATTCGCCCGTCGGGCGTGTCGAACACGCGGGACGGGAACGGAAAGAGGGCGGCGATTTTCGGAGGAAGCGGCGTCATTGCGGAGGCGTTTTCAGGAAAGATGCGCTTTCGCGAACGCGTGAATTTTTCCGACGAGGTTGGAAAGCCCGTTGCGGCGGTTCGGCGAAAGATGCTGGTCGATGCCGACGGAGGCGAGGAAATCGACGTCGTCCGAGACGATTTCCTCCGGCTTCGCCCCGTCGAAATAATCGCGGATGAGCGTCGCGATTCCCTTGGTGATGACGGCGTCGGCGTCCACGTCGATGCGGCACGCGCCGTCCTCGAAGCGGCAGACGAGCCAGAGCTGAGACGTGCATCCCTCGACGAGATTCGCGGGAACGCGCTGCCCGGCGTCGAGCGCGGGAGCGGACTTCGCGCGGTCGATGAGGTATTGGAAACGGTCCTGCATGTCCTCGAACGGTTCGAGTTCGGCGAGGAGCTCGTCGTGTTTTTCTTTCAGACTCATGGGAAAAGGAAGGACTCTGTTCGGAATAACAAAAAAGCCCGCGAGTTCGGGCGGGCTTTTTGTTCGGCTGGTCGGGGCGAGAGGATTCGAACCTCCGACCTCTTCGTCCCGAACGAAGCGCGCTAGCCAGACTGCGCTACGCCCCGACAACCGAAAGCCGAAAGAAAAACACTTTCGTTCCCGGCGCGCAAGCGTTTTTTTTTCATAAAGAAAAATCGCCGTCGTCAGGTTTCCGCGACGGAGAAGATGAGCGGCGCCCAGGTGCGGGTGAGGGCGATGTCGTGCGTTCCCGCGCCGGGATCCCAGGCGTTGAGCAGGTCCCAGAATTCGCCGGAGTGGTCCATGTGCACGCGGTGCGCGAGCTCGTGCAGAATGACGTGGTCCTGAAGTTCCGGCGGGAGCAGCACGAGCCGCCAGTTCAGCGAGAGCGCGCCTTCGGCGGTGCACGAGCCCCAGCGGGAACGCTGCGCGCGCACGGAGATTTTCCCGACGCTCACTCCGCGGGCGTCCGCGAGCGCTCGGGCGCGCGGCGGGAGCGTCGTCTGCGCGAATTTGCGCAGAAGCGTTTCCGCGTCGGCGTCCTCGTTCCCGGCGCGCAGGCAGAAAACGGCGACGGGCGAGCTTTCCCGAAAGACGAAAAACGGCTCGATCGACGCCGTGCCGAACTCCAGCGCGAAACTTTTCCCGAACGCGGAGACGGCGGGGCGCTCCCGCAGAAACGCGCTCAGCGCGCGCGGCGCGGGAACGTCCCGACGCGCGGCCTTCGCCAGCGCGCGCCTGAGCCAAAGCGCGTTCGCGTCGGCGAATTTCCGCGCCTTCGCGAGCGCGTCGCCGCGCATGGATTCGGGCACGACGACGGAGACGCGGCCGTCCGGGAGCACGCGCAGCGTCATGCGCCGAATGCGGCGCGAACGTTCGAGCGCGACGGAGACCGTTCCCGCGCTGCCGAGCGAAATCTCGAAGTTTTCCGGGGACAATGGTTTCGGGGAGTCCGGGACGGGGAATGACGAATCCGCTCGCCGTCCCTCATCCGTTGTTCGTAGTTTCCGCGCACGCCCGCTGCACCGCCTGCGTCTTGCGGCGCAGGGCGCTTTCGGGGTCGATTCCGGCCTGACGGCAGGCGGCGACGATTTCGAACAGCGCCGTTCCCGCCGACTCCTCGGTGAGCGTTTCCGCGAGCGCGTCGATCTTCGCGCGGTCGGCGGACGCGCCGGGATTCAGCGATTTTTTCGTGACGGCCTTCCAGACTTCGCGGGCGCGGAAAAGCGCGGAGAGCGTCGCGGGAACGTCCTTGAACGGCGAGTCGGACTTCGGCTTCGTGCTGTTGTTCTTCTCGGTCGCCTTGATTTCGTCCCATTTCTTGAGCACGGCGGCGGAATCCTTCAGCGAGAGTTCGCCGAAGACGTGCGGGTGGCGGCGTATCATTTTTTCGTTCACGCCGCGGGCGACGTCCTCGAAGTCGAAATCTCCGTTTTCGGAGGCGATCTGCGCGTGCATCACCACCTGCAGGAGCAGGTCGCCGAGTTCCTCGCACATGTGCGCCTTTTCGTCGAGATCGACGGTTTCGAGAAATTCCGCGACCTCTTCGACGATGCCCGCGCAGAGCGAGCGGTGCGTCTGCTCGCGGTCCCAGGGGCAGCCTCCGGGCGCGCGGAGCCGGGCGACGGTCTTTACCAGATCTTCAATGGAAGCCATGCGTCCGAGCTTAAAATCCGCCGTCGCGCGCCGCAACCGGAAATTTGATTTGGCGGCTTGACAGGAGAGGGCGAAAAAGGTTGCATAGGCGATGTCTGAAGCGACCTTGCTTCTCCTTCCCGTCAAAATCTGAGTGGAGTTCACAAAATGACCATCGGCCTTACGGGCGGAATCGGTTGCGGGAAGTCCTCCGTTCTCCCCGCGTTCGAGAAAATCGGTTTCGCCGTCATCGACACGGACAAAATCGCCTCCGGGATTCATTCCGATCCGGATTTCCGCCGCTTCGCGCGGGAACGTTTCGGCGAGGACCTGTTCGATTCCGCCGGCGCGCTGCGCAGGGACGCGCTCGCGAAGATCGTCTTTTCCGATCCCGCCGCGCTCGCGGATCTGGAGGCGTTCATGCATCCGCGCATCCGCGCCGAATGGAAGGCCCGCGTCGCGGCTTCGCCCGCGCGGAAAATCGCCGTCGAGGTGCCGCTGCTTTTCGAGAAGAACTACGAGTCCGATTTCGACGCGACGGTCTGCGTCGCCGCCTCGGAGGACGTGCAGTTCTCCCGCCTGGAGAAACGCGGGCTGCCCCGGGCGCGCGCGCGGGAACGCGTCGCCGCTCAGCTCCCGCTGCAGGAAAAAATCCGCCGCGCGGACTTCGTCGTTTTCAACGACGGTTCCCGCGGATTTCTCGACGCGCAGGCGCGGGAAATCGACGCGCGGCTGTCCGCCTGAGACTTTTTACGACAATCATCATTTATTCGGAAAAACACTGAAAAAAAAATGGATCACGAAAATCCTGAAATCCCCCAAGAAGAACTTTCTCTGAACACTTCGGCCGAAGCCGCGCCGGAAGCCGTTCCCGCGGCTCCGAAACGCCGCGGCCGCCCGCCGAAGAATCCCGATGCGCCCGCGACGCCGAAGCGTCCGCGCGGACGCCCGCGCAAGGTCGTCGAGGACGCTCCGGCGACCGACGCTCCCGCGCCGGCCGCGGCCGAAGTCTCGGCCGTTCCCGCGGCGCCCGTTTCCTCCGCGCCTGAGGCTCCCGCCGCCGCCCCCGCGCCCGTCGCGGAGACGCCCGCCGTCGCGCCGGCTCCCGAGCCCGCGGCCGTGCCGAAGCCTCCGCGTTCGGTGTTTTCTTTCGATCCCGAAGAGGAGGAGGCCCCCGCGCCGGCCGCCCGTCAGGAGGCTCCGGCGGAGGATTCGCCCGCTCCCGGACGCGTTCCCGCCGCGGGCGTCGCCGCGCCCGAGGCTTCCGCCGCTCCCGCCAAACCGTGGGAAAAGAAGCCCTGGAAGCCGCAGAAGCCGTGGGAGCGCGCCGGCGGCAGCGGAGCGCCGCAGCAGGGCGCGGGAACGGATTCCGCCCCGAAGCCCTGGGAAAAGAAGGAACGCCCGCCCTTCCCGCCGAAACCGCCGAAGTTCGGCGGCGGAAAATTCAATCCGCAGGGCAAATTCGAAAAATTCCGCAACGACAAGTCCGCGCCCAAGCGCGGATGGGGCGAACTCGCCAACACGGATTCCGCCGAAGAGGCCTCGCTGACGCTCGGCGCGGCGTTCGACTACAATCTGCTCAACGACGAAGGTTATCTCGAGACGCTTTCCAGGCTCGCGCGCCACGTCGCCAAGCGCGCCGACGGCGAGAATCCGTTCCTCGCGCCGAGCGTTCCCGCCGAAACCGCGCCGGACGCGTCCGAGACGGGCGGCGCTTCCGCTCCCGCGCCGGCCGCAGTGCCGGGCATCGAGCTCGCGGAGGATCTGCCCGCCGCGCCGATCGACTTCAACGAAGTCTATGAATCTTCGATGGCGACGCTGATCGCCGCCGCGAAATCGTTCGGCATTCCCGTGTTCCGCAATCCCGTGCGCCGTCCGCTCGTGAAGAAGATTCTGCGCGCGGCCTTCGAGGAAGGACGCCCGATCGCGATCAAGGGCACGCTCGAACCGCTCGCCGACGGGAACGGCCTTCTGCTCTACGGCTGCGACGCCTATCGCGTCAAGGAGCTGAGCGCGTTCGTCCCGCAGGCGCTGATCAAGAAATTCGGCCTGCAGCGCGGGCACGACGTCGAGGCGGTCGCGTTCCCGCCGATGAAGGGCGAGACGGCGCCGATCGTCGTGCACGTCACGTCCATCATGGGCGCCGATCCCGCGAGCGTGAAGGACCTCACGCCGTTCACCGAGCTCACGCCGTATTATCCGACCGAGCGCATCATGCTCGAGACGGACGATTCCGCCGCGTGGAACAATCTTTCGATGCGCTGCGTCGATCTGCTCTGCCCGATAGGACTCGGCCAGCGCGGGCTCATCGTCGCTCCGCCGCGCACGGGCAAGACCGTGCTCATGCAGGCGATCGCCAACTCCGTAGCCAGGAACAAGCCGAACGCGCACCTGATCATTCTGCTCGTGGACGAACGTCCGGAGGAAGTCACGGATTTCCGCCGCAAGACGACGCGCGGCGAAGTCGTCGCCTCCACCTTCGACGAAAGCGCGGAGAACCACGTGCACGTGGCGGAGATGGTCATCGAGCGCGCGCGCCGCATGGTCGAGCTCGGAAAGGACGTCATCATCCTGCTCGACTCGATCACGCGCCTCGCCCGCGCCTACAACACGCTGATGCCCAACGGCGGGAAGATTCTCTCCGGCGGCGTCGAGGCGGGAGCGCTCTCCAAGCCGAAGCGCTTCTTCGGCTCCGCGCGCAACATCGAAGGCGGCGGTTCGCTCACGATTCTCGGCACGGCGCTCGTGGACACCGGTTCGAAGATGGACGAAGTCATTTTCGAGGAGTTCAAGGGCACGGGCAACATGGAGCTCGACCTCGACCGCGATCTCGCGAACAAGCGCATTTATCCGGCGATCAACTTCGAGCGTTCGGGAACGCGCAAGGAAGAGCTGCTCTACCACCCGCAGGAAATGCAGTGCGTGTATTCCATGCGCCGCGCGATGAAGGGCGTGCCCTCCATCGAAGCGATGGAGATGCTCATCTCCCGCATGAAGAAGACCCGGACCAACGCGGAATTCCTCATGACGCTCGCGAGCCGCTGAGCGGCCGCGTTCCCGGAGAAAGACCGCGAAGTCAAATTTTGGGGGAGCGGCTTCCCGGTCGCTTGGCGAAATCCTTAAAAGGAAATTTCCTTTGAAAAGACTTCGACAAGCGACGGGAAACTTCCCTCGAAAAGACTTTTCTTAACTTTCTTTGACTTCGCGGTTTTCTTTTCTTCGCGAGGGACCGCCAAGCCCCGCAGGGGCGAAATTGCCCAGCGTAGGGTTTTAACCCTACGTAAACGGACAAAACACGAATGCGTCCTGTAGGGACGCGATTGCGAGAACGCGTTTTGGTCGGCAAATGCGCCCTTACAGGGAGCACCGGGTTGTTTACGGTTTAGTAGGGTCGACACCCTACGCTGATCAATTCCGCCCCGCAGGGGCTTGGGGCGGAGTTCCGTTCCCGCAGCCCTTTGGGGGAAGGCGGCATGGCTCCACGCTTCGCTTACCTGTCGCTTTTTTTGAAATCTGCCCGTACAAATTTTTCCCGCGGATTTCGCGGATGAGCGGAGATTTTTTTATCCACGAATTG
>JBJEVP010000052.1:0-3510 GCA_051884475.1 Candidatus Spyradosoma sp. | reverse complement strand
AACGTCGTGTCTGACGCCTGGTTCAGCGTCAGCGTCGAAGACGAAACGCCGCTGCCGAGCGCGACCTTGCCGAACTCCGTCCCGGAAAGACCGGCGATCGTGATCGCGTTCGCGCCGAGCGTGAGCTGCGCGTAATTGCCCGCCGCGCTTCCGGCGAGATTGACCTTTCCGTTCTGGAGCGCCGTCGCCGTGCTCAGAACCAGTTCCGTATTTCGGGCGGAGTACGTATCCGCATTCTTCCTCCCGACGACGATTTCGCCGCTGTAGGAATTGTTCGAACCGGAAATCGTCAGCACTTCTGTAGTCGTGTCGCTATATGCTTCGTTCCCGAAATACGCCGTTCCCGCGCCGGAGAGCGAGCCCGAAATCTTCGTGCCGAGCTTGCCCCAGTTTCCGAGAAGATAAACGAGGTCTGAATCTGCCTCGCCGAGCGTAACGTTGCCGGTAAGTTCAACACCGCCGTCGAACTTGTAGTAAGTCGCTCCGTTCTTGAGTGTCAGATTACCAGCGAACGCCTTCATGGAGTTTTTCGCGATGGCGATGGTCATTCGTGCGCCCGACCCGACAACGATCGAAAGATTCTGCCCGAACGAATCGCCCGTAATCGTTGCCCCGCCTCCGGAACCGTAGCCGAATATCGCCGTACCGCCGTTGACGGCGAGCGTCGAGGCGGAAGAAAACGTGTTCGCGTCGTTCAATGCGCCGAAGTCGAACTTCAGTGTTCCGCCCGTAACTGTCGCGGAAGTGATGTTCGTCGCGCCCGCGAACGTCGTCGTTCCGCCCGTAACCTTCAACGTGCCGAGCGTCGCCGCGTCGTTGAAATTCGTCGTTCCCGCGACCTGTGAGAAGCCGCCGGTCATGTTGACCGTTCCCGCCAATGTCAGCGTGCCGCCGTCGGTGTGCTTCAGAGTCCCCGCACCGGAAATGTCGCTCGCGAGCGTGACGTTACCGTTTCCGTAAAGGCGAATCACGCCGCCAGCCGCGCCGACCTCAATCGCCGTTGTGAACGTGCCCTTGTCGCTCTGCGTCGTGTTGTTCACGTTGCGGAAAAGCAGACCGCCGCCATTGAGCACGACCTTGCTCGCACTGCCGAGGCGGGAAGGCAAAATCGCGGACGCCCCATCAGCATTTTCCAGCATATCGACAAGCCCCGCCGTGATTTCCACCGTTCCCGTGAAGCCGCTCCCAATCGCCACGGTGCTGAACGCAGGATCGCTTCCGCCGCTGTCGGTCAGATTTCCCACACCGGCAAATTTCAGCGTTCCCGTGCCCGAGACATTGTCGAGCGCGACCGCGCCGCTCGCGGACGCGGTAATCGCGTAAACGGAATTGTCGGCGAGCGTCGCCGTGGCGCCGTTCGCGCTGCCGGCGCCGAGCGAAAGCATCGCGCCGGTTCCGAGCTCGATGCTGTCGCTGACCGTGAGGTTGCCGCCCGTGAGTGTAACCGTGTTGCCGGAAGCGATCGTCATTTTTCCCACACAGATTCCGGCGGCATCGACCGTCACGGCGGCATTTTTGGCGAACGTCACGTTGTCCTTGTTCATGAACGACGTTGCCACGTCGCCGCTCGTCCACGGCTTGTTATCCGTAGCGTAATTCCACGTTCCCGCGCCTGCAGAGTCGCCGACCCAAATCAGGTCGCCCGCCGTGCCGTCGGAGACGGTGACGGTACCGTTGGCGTTGAAAGTCGCCCCGGCGCCGCGACCGATGACGCTCGTGCCCGAGGTGTTGACGTTCGCCCCGCCGAGTCCTTCTGCCCATGTAAGAGAGGACCCTTCTGCAAGCGTAAAGAGCCTGAACGTCGTTCCACTTTCGCCTGCCGTTCCCGTCAGTCCGCCGAGCGCGAATTTGACGTCCCTCGTCGTCGTGACCGTAGCCCCGTCCGCGACCTCGATCGCGTTGGAAAGATTGACCGCGCCCGTGAGCGCGAGCGTTCCCGCCGAAACGGTGATTTTACCACCGTTCGTCGTCGTAAGCGCCTGATTCGAGCCCTGCTCAAACGTGCCGCCGGCGACCGAGAAATCGAGAATCGAGCCGTCGCCGTTGACCGTAATCGCCCCCGTGCCGAGAGCATTCGCGGAAGCGGCAACGAGCTTGCCTGCCTCAACCGTGCCGCCCGTAGTCCAGTACTGATTGTCGCCGGTCAGCTTCATCGTTCCCGCGCCGATTTTCCTAAGCGTCGTAGAGAATGACTCGTTATTACTAGTGTTGCCGAACTTGGCTTTGCTCGTCAGACATCCCGAAACGAGGAGATCCACTCCGTCCGCCGTCGTTCCCGCGGCGACATCGAAAGTACCGTTTAGCCGCAGACCTATGGACGCCTGAATTTCCGCCGTCGTCGAAGACGCGAGCGTCGTGATGCCGGTATTCGAATTGAACAGGTCGAATTTGGAGTATCCATCGGCATTAGTTCCCGAAATCTTGCCGCCTTGCAGCGTGATGCCTCCGGACATATTGAACGTCTGATTCGTTCCGGCATAAGAGTTCGTCTCAATGATGAGTTCGCCACCTTCGTTGATCACGAGAGTATTGATGGCGTTGGAACCGCCGTTGTATCCCGTAGCGTCGCCATCCGTCAGCTTGACCTTGCCGCCGTTTTCAATGAGAAGTTTACCGTGAATAATGGACTTCGATCCGTCTCCGTATTTATCAATGCTCAGCACGCCGCTCCCGGACACAGTCACGCCGTTCGTCGACAAAATCGAACTCGATCCCGAGAACGAGACGTTCCCGCCGGTGACGTAGAGGTTGCGCACGGTGACGGCTTCGTCGACCGTGACGGCGGCGTCGCTCGTGAATTTCACGTTGTCGTAGCCGCTGTTGTCGAACGCGACGTCGGCGCCCTCGTGCGTCCAGTTCGTAGCCGTCGAATTCCATGTGCCGTCCGCACCGCCGTTCCACGTGATCGTGTAGTTTTCCGTGAATTTCTGCACGTCCGACGCGTCCAGCGCGGAATTGTAAAGATACGCGTCACCGTAGGAAATGTTGCTCGCCGAAGCGAGATTGAGATTGGAGAAAACGGTGCTCTTGGTTCCGCCTCCCATGTTCAGGTTGACGGCGACATTATTCAACACCGCCGTGCCGTTGATGTAGAGCGTCGCAGTATTGGCGTCTCCGTCTTTTCCGTTGTTGACGAGCGCGATGTGATAAACGGTATTCGTGGTGAGCGCGTTGCCGGTAGTCGTCACCTGACGATCAGTGCGGAACTCGAACGAAGTTCCGCTAGTTTTTCCCTGTCCGAAAGTGAGCGTGCCGTCGGAATTCAGTGCCAACGCGTTGGATCCGTCGTTACCGGCGGGAGAAGTTCCGCCGTAGGTGAACAACGTGATGTTGCCGGAGGAAGGCAACGCCGAAATATCCACCCAGAACGAGAGCGTGTACGCGGAAGGATAGAAGTTCCCGCCAGCCTGCATGGAACCGAGAGAAGCGTCCAAAGCGGTGGATCCCATGGAAATGGCTTCGTCAAGCGTGTAGGAGCCGACAGTCGTTCCTGCAGCGACGTCCGTTCCG